>JANOPX010000153.1:0-5263 GCA_031422115.1 Chamaesiphon sp. VAR_4_metabat_408
CCTCGAAACCCAACGCTCTGGGGATGTTGGGTTTCGAGGCTCAACCCAACCTACAGATTATATAGATGCGGTTTTAACCGCCAAACAAATACCCGACTTCTAAGAAGTCGGGTATTTGTTTATGCAGGAATAAACTTCATCGAGATTCCATTCATACAATACCGTAAACCAGTTGGTCTTGGCCCATCTTCAAATACATGTCCGAGATGTCCGCCACAACGCCGACAATGGACTTCCGTACGTTTCATGAATAACATACCATCGACAGAAGTCGCGATCGCATTTGGAATTGGATCGTTAAAACTCGGCCATCCAGTACCACTATTAAACTTCGTATCCGAAACAAACAATGGTAAATCGCAGCCAGCACAGGCAAAAGTACCTTTACCATATTCTTTATCGAGAATACTAGTGCCAGCTCGTTCTGTGCCATGTTTCCGCAATACACTAAACTGTTCTGGGGTGAGTAACGCTCGCCACTCATCATCAGTTTTCTCGATCTCAAACTTTTCGGCTGTAGGTTCCATTTTGGGTGATTCTCCTGCTAAAAAATAAAGTCCACTAGGCGCACCAATTAGTGCTGTCATAGTCGATAAAAACATTCGTCTTTGCATCTGTCATTACCCTAGAGATTGTGACAAAATACTACCAATCTAAACTGATAAACAAGTTAAGTATTACTCATATTTTAAATCCTTTTAGATTGGATGACTAGATCTAGCTCAACTTTTAGGTAGTCAATTCAGATATAGGGGTGACTTCTATATTCCCCTGATTTCAATAGAAAATCTATCGATTTTACAAGCCATCAATCCGATGAATGGATTCGATCGATTCCTCAACTTCCTCATCATCCCGACATTGCTTAATTTGAGTATGAAACCACTCCAATTCCGCTGGTTCTGTCTGTTGTACCTGATAGACTAATAATGCCCCTGCGACGCGAGCGAGGGTAATTGGTGCTGGAGAAATATGACTGAGTAAATCCCGCGCATTGTGATATATTTTCTCGACAGATGCCAAATTTAGAGGATGCCCTAATTGATTAGAAAGTTCTTGTAGACTCTCCTGAATCGAGTTCTGAAGGGATACTTCATCATTAGGCAAAGAATTACTCATTAGGTAGGATGATTGAGGATTAGCAATCACATATATGTACTAATTATATCCGATCGGTTTTCAATTACTCCCATCCCTGAGAAAGACTATAGAATCTTCCGATCTGTACCTCTGTGAGTCCTCTGTGTACCTCTGTGTTAAATACACACCCTCAACGCAGCAAGAAATACTTAATTGAGTAGCGGGAAAGGAGTAGGATCTGCAATCCAAAATCCAAAATCGAATCGCCTACTTTTCCCGACTTTAGCTGCCGATCTTTTCCGCCATCAGGCATAAAGACAAGCAGCTAGACTAAGATTGCCGGAATGATTCACAAGCAAGCTGTAGTCATAGTAAATTTAGTCAATAATACCCTTAAATCGTGGAAAATACCAATAACCTTATTTATCTGCTCAAAGATCGTTTTAGCTTTGTACAAGAGATTCACAATAGTGAAAAACTCAATAGCAAGATTATCTCACTGCTGATTGCTAGTTTTAGTTGCTTTGGCATTTATGGCGCGATTATCGGGGCTACGAATAGTACGACTCCGCTACAAATTCTATCTTCAGCGATTAAGTTACCCGCACTGTATTTAATTACGTTGATTGTTTGTTTGCCTACGCTGTATATTTTCAATGCTTTTTTTGGTTCTCGGAGTACTATTCCTCAGCATTTTGCTTATTTGTTATCGACAATTACGGTGATTTCCGTATTGCTCTGCGGTTTTGCTCCGGTCAGTTTATTCTTTCTACTGACGGTCAATGATAAGTTTTTCTTTTTGTTATTAAATATTGCTATCTTTACCTTGACGGGAATATTGGGTGTATCATTTCTCTATCAAGCGATGAAGCCAGGAGAGGCAGAGGAGCAGATTGGAAATACGAAGATTAGAACAAATATTCTCAAGTTTTGGTTGTTTTTATATGGCTTTGTCGGTACCCAATTAGGTTGGACACTCAGACCATTTTTTGGAACTGGAAAAAACTTTGATTTGTTTCGCCCCAGAGAGGGAAGTTTCTTTACAGCGATTTGGGAATCGATCCAAAGATTGATGAATTAGATCGGCGGGTGCTAAATTATGATACGATCGATCCAGTTTTTAAAAATTAGCGATCGGGTTTGATATGGCAAAGTGGGGCATCTTAATTAAGGTTTTACCTTGGACGGGTTTATTCTGTATTGTCAAGTTGGGAATGCACTGCTTAGGCTGGGAAAGGTGGGCATTTGATTCATTGACTGGTGCTTTATTTAGTGCGGCAATTTTTGTTATTGCGCTAATGTTAAGTGGTACTCTCACTGATTATCGATCGAGTGAAGGGATGCCTACACAAATTATTAATTCAATCGAAAGTATTCAGTATATAGATAAAATCATCCTAGCTACTTACCCAGATAAATATTCTCAATCTTTACAACAGATACTCTCAGATGTGGGAACTAAGATTCTAGATTGGCTCCAGTCTGATGGAGAATTTGATGAGATTAACTTAGTACTCGATCTCATCAATCCCACTCTAATCGAGGTTCTAGCTTTACCTGATGGTGCTCTATTCGTCAATAGGATTCAATTAGAGCAGGCAAACATTCGATCGATCTCACGGCAAATGCGCGGTAATCGAGACACAGATTTTCTGTTACCTGCTTATGTCCTAATG
This sequence comes from Chamaesiphon sp. VAR_4_metabat_408, assembly GCA_031422115.1. Lineage (GTDB taxonomy): Bacteria > Cyanobacteriota > Cyanobacteriia > Cyanobacteriales > Chamaesiphonaceae > Chamaesiphon. The sequence goes on from JANOPX010000153.1 coordinate 2,757, forward strand.
TGGTTATTTTTGGGCGGCTCGATTATGACTTTACTATTAATTAAAGTGCAAGATTTTAGCGAAAGCTTGGTAATTTCGGCTTTTATGTGTACGGCATTTTTATATTTGCTATTATTAATTTGCGATCTGGACAATCCATTTGAATATAATGGCAAGTCTAGTGTGGATGTGGATTTGTCGGGATTGGTAGAGCTTCGTGATAGGTTGAAAATCGATATCCCTGAAGGTTGAAATCTCACCTGTATAAACGATCGTATTAGCTAACCTCTATCCTGACAATTATGGATAAATTTAGTAAATTAATAATTTCTCGATCGACAATAGAGTCAGTCAGTAAACAAGAAATTGGCAATCTCATGGTAGGCTTTACTTGGAGAGCTAATTTATGGCGACAACCAGCTAAATTAGTTCGGGTAGGACTAATTCAACTTATCGGTGCTAGTATCATTTTCACGGCGACGATGTTACCTGTAGATCGAGTATTGAATCCAGTCAGATTGGCTCTTCCTCAGACTGCAAAAATCCAGAGATTGGTATTGGTAAATGGGGGGATAATGCTGGTGCTCTTGGGTGGGGTTAATTTGTGGATAATCCAGCGAGGTAAGCGATTTAAAAGGTTGTTTAAATTAGTCGAGCAAATCGAAACCTACAATCTAATTATTAGCAGGATAACAACTATCGCCAAGATAACAAATTTAGCCTCGCCAAATATCGAATCGAGTGAAACCACCGCCATAATAGATATTCTCACCCAAACCCGTCAAAATCTCCTCACAGCTCTAGAAATAGATCTACATTTGCGCCAACATCCCGAATCTACTGAATTCAATATATCGATCGCCCACAACTTATTAGATCTCGAATATCTAGCTCAACAACCTCAATTAGCCGAATATAATACTCTCCTCAATCAAGCTTGGGAGATTGGTATGAGTGTATATCGAGAAACAAATTCTAATCGCGATAAATAGTTTCAGAAGATGGTTAAAAAGTCTATTCGATCGGCTAAAATAAAGATTCCTCTGTCTTGACTGAAACGCACGGAAGATTCTAGCGACGCACCTATGGATTGGATTCTCTAAACTCCCCTTGAATACCCCATCCAATCTCGTTGAGAGTTTAATTTCAATCAATTATTCAGCACTTGCATAGCTTTGTATTTATCTAAGTCCATAACTAAACTCACAGAGAACAGATCGATATCTTCTTGCTCTAATAATTGTAAGATGGCAATATTTAATTTTGTTGTACCATCAAAGTAACTTTCTCTATCTTTGCTATATGCCAGGATGTCGATTGTCCGTACGTTTTTGTCCATCCTACTAAATGTTGCACTGCAAGCTGGATGAAATCGATCGAGTGTATAGGGTATTTTTTTTATTTCAGAACAAAGTCTAGCAATTTGCTCTGCGGTAATATTGTCGATTGATAGGGTTAAGTTAACACCACATTTTTGTTCTAAGCCATGATATTGTGACCAGTTACTGACTATCCCAGAAATCATTTTAGAGTTGGGAATTTTGACGATCGATCCCCATTTGATCAGATGAAGCGTAGTAGTTCTAAATCCAATTTGAGTTACTTCTAGCCAGCCGTCTATACCTGTTAATTTTAACCAGTCACCTTCTCGATAAACACTGTCAGAATAGACAACTATGGTGCAAAACCAATCATAAACAATGTCTTTGAATAATAGACCGATCGTAATCCCCGCACCACCCAATAAACCAACCAAAGCCCCCGCAGATTGCCCCATGAATACCTCGCTGACTTTGATTGCGAGGATCATAATTGCCACAGTCTGAAAAATCTTGGGCATCAATGGCTTGAGCAGATCGTCAAGTTCGGTTTCAGTATGTAGAATTACATTTGCCGCTAATTGTCCCAGAAGTGCAGAGCCTCGGTACACAACATAGCCAACGATAAAAATCAACAGATAGTTGAGTATTTTGTCAAGGATACCGCTCAAACGTACACCCAATTCTTCGATCCAAATTAATTCGATCGCCCAGATTCCACCGATGAGAATTATCCAGCGTAATGATGGTTTGATAATCTCCAGAATTTCATTATCTAATGTGGCTTTATTTTTCCTCGTAAATCGTTGAATCTGTCGAATCAATCCGTCAACAATATATCGCCTAGCTAATTTCATCAACAGCAAGACAAGCAATGTCCCCAAAATTTTGCCGATGGGGATGCCAGAGTAGTTAAAGTATTCTAGAGCCTTCCAGATTGCATCCATGTTGGGAGTTGGGGGTGAGGGGACTGGGGGACTGGGGGACTGGGGGACTGGGGGACTGGGGGACTAGGGGACTGGGGGACTGGGGGACTGGGAAAAATCTAATTCCCTCCTACTCTCCTACCCTCCTACCCCTGCCCCCTGACCCCTGACCCCACATACCAAAGTTGTATAATCCGCGTTGATTTTCACATAGTCATAACTAATATCGCAACCCCACGCAATTACGCCGCCGCCACCATTGCCAACAATTACAGAAATCAGC
>JANOPX010000154.1:0-6121 GCA_031422115.1 Chamaesiphon sp. VAR_4_metabat_408
CATCCCCACCATAAGGGCGAATCAACGGGATATCGTTCAAGTCTAGTTCGTCCCCCTCACTCCCGATAGAATAGAAATATAACTTTACACTTGGCGATCGAATGGCGCGGGACTTTAGAGGATTTTTAGACGTACTCGAACAACGAGGACAATTGCGTCGGATTAGTACATTAGTCGATCCTGATATGGAAATTGCCGAAATCTCCAATCGGATGTTGCAGTGTGGTGGGCCTGGATTACTATTTGAAAATGTCAAGGGGTCGAAATATCCGGTGGCTGTAAATATTATGGGCACAGTAGAGCGCGTCTGCTGGGCGATGAATATGGAGCAGCCGCAGGAATTGGAAGATCTAGGGCGAAAGCTGGCGATGTTGCAGCAGCCAAAGCCGCCCAAAAAGGTCTCCGACGCAGTGGAATTGGGGAAAGTGCTATTTGATGTGCTCAAGGCGAAACCAGGGCGAGATTTCTTTCCTGCTTGTCAGCAGGTGGTTGTGGAGGGGGACGAACTAGACTTGAACGATATCCCGTTGATTCGCCCTTATGGTGGGGATGCGGGGAAAGTTATTACGTTGGGATTGGTAATTACCAAGGACTGCGAGACGGGTACGCCGAATGTGAGCGTGTATCGGCTCCAATTGCAGTCCAAAAATACGATGACGATTCAATGGTTGTCGGTGCGGGGTGGTGCGCGTCACCTGCGAAAAGCGGCGGAGCAGGGTAAAAAGCTAGAAATCGCCATCGCTCTGGGCGTACATCCGTTGATTATTATGGCGGCGGCGACTCCTATTCCCGTAGATCTCTCGGAGTGGTTATTTGCCGGAATCTATGGCGGTGCTGGGGTAAAATTAACCAAGTGCAAGACGATCGACATCGAAGTACCTGCTGACTCGGAATTTGTGCTCGAAGGGACGATTACACCTGGGGAAGAAATGACCGATGGGCCATTTGGCGACCATATGGGGTATTACAATCAATCCAAGTCATGCCCGTTGATTCGCTTCAACTGTATGACGCACCGGAAGGATCCGATTTATCTGACTACATTTAGTGGTCGTCCACCCAAAGAAGAAGCAACGATCGCGATCGCTCTCAATCGAATTTATACACCTATTCTACGCCAACAGGTGCCAGAAATTGGAGACTTCTTCCTGCCAATGGAAGCACTGAGCTATAAAGCGGCAATTATTTCGATCGATAAAGCTTATCCTGGACATGCCCGTCGTGCTGCGCTTGCCTTCTGGAGTGCATTACCTCAATTCACCTATACCAAATTTGTCATTGTCGTAGACAAGGATATCAATATTCGCGACCCGCGCCAAGTCGTCTGGGCGATTAGTTCCAAAGTTGACCCCCAACGGGATGTATTTATTATCCCCGATACCCCCTTCGACAAACTCGATTTTGCCACGCCCAAAATTGGATTGGGTAGCCGCATGGGTATCGATGCAACCACCAAAGTCTATCCAGAAACCGAACATGAATGGGGCAAAGCTCTAGAGTCAGATCCAGGTACTGCGGCGATGGTAAGTCAGCGATGGGCGGAATATGGGTTAGCAGATATCAATCTAGATGAGGTTGATGCTAGTTGTTTTGGGTACGACATGAAATAGAGGAGGGGCACAATGCATCGTGAAATACTCGTAGGGGCACGATGCATCGTGCCCCTACGAGTATTCGATTTTGAGACGACCGATCGTGTTAGATTGAATATCCGATCGAGCATCCAGATAGTATGAATCAGTTGTGGGGATATTTAATCGTTGAAGAATTGGTCAGAAATGGGATAGATTATTTTATTATTTCTCCAGGTTCTCGATCGACACCCCTCACTGTAGCAGTAGCTCGCAATCCCAGAGCCAGTCATATAATTTGTATCGACGAACGCGCGGCGGCTTTTCACGCCATCGGCTACGCTCGCGCCACCACCAACCCAGCGGTATTAATTTGTACATCGGGAACCGCTGCGGCAAATTATTTCCCAGCAGTAATCGAAGCCGCAACAGACAATTTACCCCTGATTATTCTATCAGCCGATCGACCCCCAGAACTGCGCCACACAGGGGCAAATCAAACCATCAACCAGGTGAATCTGTATGGAAGTTACCCAACCTGGCAATTCGATCTACCATGCCCTACAGCCGAGATTAACCCTCATGTGGTGCTGACGACGATCGATCTAGCTGTATCGCGCGCTCGTCAATTGCCATGTGGAGTAGTTCATCTCAATTGCATGTTTCGCGAACCTTTAGTACCCACAAATGACGCTGTAGAGATACCAGCTAGTTTGACAGATTGGCAAGATCGAAATCGGGTTTATACTAAGTATGCTACCCAGATCGATACGACGACTGTGAGTGAGATTCAGGAATTAGTCGCCCATATTATCAAACCTACTATTCGGGGAGTATTGATAGTTGGTCAATTAAAAGAGCCATCGAGTTATCAGTGGGTGGTTCAATTAGCCGAGCGGTTGAATTGGGCGGTATTTGTCGATATTCAATCGGGATTGAGGTTGCGACGAGATTTGCCAAATTTAATTCATTACTTCGATCGATTATTGCTGACTGACAAAGCTATAGAATTAGAATCAATCGATACAGTCATTCAAATCGGTAGTCGGATTGTTTCAGCGGGGTTGCTCAAGTGGTTGGCAAAATATCCACCTACTAATTATGTGATGGTTTTGGATAATGGCGATCGAGACGACCCAAATCATCAAGTCATGCTCAGAATAGAATCAGATATTGCTCTTTTCTGTCAGCAATTATTAAATAATGGATTTCAACGCCCCCCATCTGAATGGGTACAACAATTGAGATCGACTTCCCACAGTATCGGCTTAATAGTTGCCGACTTTCTCAACGAGAAAGAGACAATAACCGAACCTTGGGTCGCTCGAACTGTATCCGAACTTATTCCAGCTTATCATGGTTTGTGGATCGCCAATAGTATGCCGATTCGCGATCTCGATATGTATGGCAGTGAGTATACCAATAATCCACGCATTGGCGCAAATCGAGGTACTAGTGGAATTGAAGGATCGATCGCCGCAGCAACTGGATTTGCAGTCGGTTTAGCGGATCCGGTAACGGCAATCGTCGGAGATTTATCAGCCCTTCATGACTTAAATTCATTCGCATTATTGAGCCAGAGTTCCTACCCCGTAATTGTGGTGGTAATTAATAATGATGGTGGGGGTATTTTCTCCTTTCTACCAGTCGCCAAATCTACCGATGTCTTCGAGCATTATTTTGGTACACCTCATGGTTTAAACTTTTCCCACGCCGCCGCCATGTTTGGATTAAAATATTATCATCCCCAAACTCAGACTGAATTTATCGACCATTATACTCAATCACTAACAAACAACCAAAGTGCGATAATTGAAGTAACAACCGATCGACAAGCAAATTGGCAATTGCATCAAGATCTTCAGCAAATTATTCAGCAGCAGCTAAAATAAGCCAACCGGAAAAGATTGCCTCAACTATCGCAGCAATCATCTTTGTATAGATGTAAAATCTGAGTTATACTTAGATTACGGATAGATTTTACTAGGTGCGATCGATTCCATAAATTTAGTTAAAATTAAGTTACAGCTTACATAGGCGATTATGCTCGAACTAAATAGTATTGCCGAGTTTTCTCGATGTCATTGTATCGGAATATGTGCAGTTTTAGTCCCAACTAATCTGTTATTAACTATTAGTACTATGCTCTCGACAGCATTAGGTCGATCGACAAGAACGATTTACACTACTGTAGGTTTGTCGATATTGCCTGCGATCGTCCTATTATTGCATGTCGCTACTTGGTGGGCGATCGGTATCGTTATGTTGCCTACCTATATCTTACCCGTACTAGCGATGACTTGTCTGACGATTAATGCTATTGCTGCCATCAATCCTCAGCAAATGGGGCATTTATTGAGAAAGATTTATGCAATGTCGATCGCCAAATATCAACAACTCATCACCAATTAATAATGTTCGTTGCGGAAATCACTTGGCAAATCTTAGCCGATATTAGTGACGAACAATTAGATGAAATTAGTTATGGTCTGTTGGGGTCATTATATCAAAATGGTCAAGTTGTTGTGCGAGACTATCCCATCGCTAAATCTGGCAAAATGCTACGGACATTCGTAACCATATTAGAACCAGATTCCCTCGATCTAAAATATGCGAATCAGTATGTCAAGAGAGAGATTCAAAAAGCCGAACTAGGAGTTAGTTCTCCCCAAATCCAACTCATCGGCGAATGCATAGGTATTTCTGAAGCAAATAGTTGTAAATGTCAGCCGAACAGTTATATTTTATGTACAGACTTTTTGGCTCATGGTTCCCCCATTAGATGTGGCGAGTGTTTTGCAGATATTCCGCTTTATCATTTACCAAAGACTGGTAGCAGTGACGACTATAGTAATGTTTTAGCGTGGATGCGAGATTATCGATCTTGCGATACATTGCAGATGAATTGTACGACGGGTGAGAGATTTGCTATTCGCCAAATGTCCGATCCAAATAGTAGTTTATCAAAACAAGGGCGGGAAATTTGCGATCGGTTGACAGCATTAACTACCAAGCCCACATATTATAATTTATACCGCTACAAAGCCCGATCGATATTAACGACAGAAAGACAGCGTAAATGTCCGAGTTGTAACGGGGAATGGTTGCTAGCCGAACCGTGGCATAGATACGACTTCAAATGCGAGACATGTCGCCTAGTTTCCAATATCGCCCCATAGTTTCGATGCTCGGAACGAGCGGCTACGCCAACGACTAAATTATTGCTACCATATTATAGTCACCAGCTCCCAATCCAAAATCCAAAATCCAAAATCTCCTATGACCATCTCAATGTATCAAGCTTCAATTCCCGTCATGATTCGATCGATAAATAATCTGATTGGGATACTTGAAAAAGGTGCTGATCATGCTGAAGCCAAAAAAATCGATCCAACAGTATTGATTAATAGCAGGCTATATCCCGATATGTTGCCTTTGATAAAACAAGTTCAAATCACCTCAGATATTGCCAGAAGAGGCGCGGCAAGATTGGCAGGATTAGAAGCTCCCGCGATGACAGATAATGAGACTACCTTTGGCGAACTAATCGATCGATTAAAGAACACCAACGCTTACCTATCAACATTAACAGCCGCCCAAATCGACGGTACAGAAGAGAAGTCCATTACCCTCCCCATTGGTAAAGACAAGACAATGGAATTTAAGGGATTGGCTTATCTACTCGGATTTGTGCAACCAAATGTCTACTTTCACGTCACTACTGCATATAATATCCTCAGACATTCTGGAGTAGAACTAGGTAAACTAGATTTCCTCGGCAAACCCTAAACCTCCAACCCACATTCTCAATCCACTAAACACAAAGCGCAGGCAAAGCAATGAAGGATTAATAACCCAATTTGTTAGTATGGAAGGGTGTGGTAGATAGGTGGATGGGATCTGAATTTCAATCCAAAATCCAAAATCCAAAATCCAAAATGATTAAGCGTCGCTCCTTTGTCAAATATTTTAGTGTCGGTTGGTTGGCTAGTTGCTTTCCAGTCGTACTTGCCGCTTGTACTCCCAGCGGCGATAAAAATGCTGCTAAAACCAGCATTCCAGAACCCTCTGATGGCTCTGCTGAAGCAAAAGGAGTTAAAAAGCCAGCAGCCGCGAAAACCGCTGATGGATTTACGCCTATTGGTACCGTCGCCGATTTAGACAAAGCTGGATATTTACAGACAGCCGCCGTCGCGGTTTCTAGAAATCCTGCTAACCCAAAACAGTTACTCGCAGTCAGCCCAAAATGCACCCACCAGGGCTGTGTTGTCGCATGGCAGCCAGGAGCCAAGAAATATGAATGTCCCTGTCACGAAGCCGCTTTTGGTGCCGATGGGAAGGTTTTAAAAGGCCCAGCTAAGGAAGCTTTGCCTACCTACAGTGCTAAAATAGTTGGCACTCAAGTATTCGTTAAAGTCTAGAATCTTTAGCCTCTCATCTTGCATCAATTGTCATACCTTGGGTATCCACTAAGGAATGAGGATTAAATAATTTGTGTAGGTTGGGTTGAGCCTCGAAACCCAACGCTCTAGGGATGTTGGGTTTCGAGG
>JANOPX010000155.1:0-25707 GCA_031422115.1 Chamaesiphon sp. VAR_4_metabat_408
AATGTAGTGACGATCGTCGGGATGATGGGGGTGATGTTTTGGCTCAATTGGGAGCTAGCTTTAATTTCGATCGCGATTTTCCCCCTCTTTGCGATTACTACGACCAATATCGTGGGTAAGATTCGCAAGGAAACTAACAAACATCGTACGTCTGAGGGCGCGATCGCTGATACTACCAGCGAAACCATCGGCGCGATTCGAGTCGTGCAGGCTCTCTCCTTGCACGATATGTTGGAGGAAAATTTCTTGCTCCAGAATACCAAAAGTCTTCAGGAAGGCGTACGATCGCTCAAACTGGCGACTTTTTTGGAAGGGTTAGTTAAGGTGCTGATGGCATTGGTTTTAGCCGTAGTGGTTTGGCGAAGTTCTCAACTCGTCTTGGAGAAAGTGCTCACCCCAGGCGATGTGTTGATTTTTGTCAACTATCTGAAAACAGCATTCGACCCCATGCGTCAGATTAGCAAACAAATCGGGCAAATTGCCAAAGCGATCGCTTCTGGAGAGCGGGCGATCGATATTCTCGACTACGAACCTAATGTTCGAGATCTGCCAGGAGCGAAACAGGCACACGCTTTCTTCGGCTCTGTCAGCTTTCAGGATGTATCTTTTAGCTACGATCCGAGTCGGCAGATTTTGAACCAGTTGAATTTTATGGTCGAACCTGGACAACAAATTGCCCTAGTTGGGCCATCTGGGAGCGGTAAATCCACCCTCGCGAGTCTATTGCTACGACTCTACGATCCTACTGTCGGCGGCATTCTCATCGATGGGAGAGATATTCGCACCTATAAATTGGACTCACTTCGCCAACAGATTAGCGTAGTCATGCAAGATAGCGTCTTATTCGCTGTCAGTATTAGGGAAAACATTACTTATGGACGCTTAGGAGCCACAGATGCGGAAGTCGAACATGCGGCGCGGCTGGCGAATGCCCATGATTTTATTATGGACTTACCCCAAGGCTACGACACGATCGTCGGCGAACGTGGCGGCACTCTATCAGGGGGACAACGCCAACGGATTGCGATCGCTAGATCCGCCATCCGCCACTCGCCGATCGTCATTCTCGACGAACCGACAACCGGACTAGATGGAGCCAGCGAATATGCCGTCAATGAGGCTCTAAATCGCCTCACAAAGGGCAGTACGACATTTTTGATCTCTCACAACCTGCGGGCTGTCGAGGGGTGCGATCGCATCCTCTACATCGAAAAAGGCGAAATCTTAGAGAGCGGCACCCATCCCGAATTGATGGAGAAAGATAGACGTTATGCCCAGTTATATCGCCTTCAAAATGACCCAAACAATTCAGATTCAGAAGGAGTAGAACATGTCTTGGAAGCTTGAATATGAGCAACTAGCACCACATGAAACGCGGGTTATTTTAGTCCGTCACGGGCAAAGTAGCTTTAATGTCGAAGGTAGGTATCAAGGTAGCAGCGATGAATCAGTACTGACTGAATTTGGTCGTCAGACAGCGCAACAAACAGGAAAATTTTTGAGTGGATTGACGATTGATGCACTATATATCAGTTCGCTGAGACGGGCACGATCGACTGCCGCCGAAATATTAACACGGATGAATCCATCGATCGCTTCAGCAAATATTCATATCGATTGGCAACTTAGGGAAGTCGATTTACCTGCTTGGCACGGACTTTATCACCAAGATGTACAGGAACGCTTTCCTGAAGATTACCACTGTTGGAAGCAACATCCCGATCGATTTGTCATGGTCGATCCACATACTAAAAAACAATCTTACCCCGTACTCGATCTCTACGCTCGATCGAAGCAATTTTGGCACCAAACATTACCCCATCATGGCGGCGAAACAATCGTGCTCGTCAGTCATGCTGGCACGATTCGATCGTTAATTAGCACTGCGTCTAATCTCTCACCTGCCGACTATCACTCCCTCCGGCAATCTAACTGCGGTATTAGCGTGCTGAAATTTTCACCAGGAAATGAGCCTCAATTGGAAGTTCTCAATTATACGGGACATCTAACAACAGAACTTCTCGCAGTGTATAGCAATACTATTTGATTTGTGAGAATTTACATCTGGATATTTTAAACCGCAGAGACGCAGAGAGCGCAGAGAAGAGAGAGCAGACAAGAAGAAAGATCTTCTCAAAACTCAGTTACTCTCTTCCCAGTATTAGCTTTTTCTATATTTCCTCTGCTTCCTCTGCGCCTCTGCGGTTCAAAAACAATCTTCAGACAGTAATAGGATTCAAGCATTTAGAACTCATAATTTATCAGGAAAAAACAATGTTATATCGTGAATTTGGCAAGGCAGGTTGGAACGTTTCTACCATCGGTATGGGCACCTGGAATATCGGTAATCAATGGGGCGAAATTGACGAAGATACCGCGATCGAAACTGTTCGCAGTGCCTTCGATAATGGTGTAAATCTCTTCGATACCGCCGAAGCTTATGGTATCCCCCAAGGATTGTCTGAAGAACGCTTGGGTAAAGCATTACATGGCGTTCGCGATCGCACATATATCGTCACGAAAATCGGCAGTTGGGGACGACGCACCGATGAAGGGCTACCCAAAAATGTTGATACCATCCGCCTATGTTTGCAAGCCTCACTATTTCGACTGAAAACTGACTGGGCGGATGCCGTATTGTGTCATGAAGGCGATATCGAAGATCCCACCGTCTATCTCCAAGCCTTCGAGGAACTAAAACAACAGGGATATCTCCGCGCTTATGGCATCTCTACCAATAAATTTGAAGTAATAAAACAATTTAATATCGCGGGTAACTGTAGCATCGTCGAACTCGACTACTCCCTACTCAACCCCAAAGCCGAAGCCAAAATTCTCCCCTACTGTATCGAGCATAACATCGCGGTGCTCGCACGGGGGCCACTCGCCCAAGGATTGCTTTCTGGCAAGTATCAAGCCGATACAGTCTTCACCGACACCATTCGCGGCAAATGGCACAAGAATGCAGACAAACAATCCAAACTCGATCGAGATATCGCCGCAGTCAATGCACTCAGCGCAAGCTTACCAGTCGATACCACGATGGCAACTACCGCCCTCCAATACGTCATTTCCCATCCCGCTCAACCTGTCGCCATCCCCGGCGCAAAATCCCCAGAGCAAGCAGCCATGAATGCCCAAGCAGGCGATCGAATTTTATCTACTATCGAGCGAGATGCACTACTCCAAAGTTTGAAAGAACCCGAAGCCGTATAGTAGCCATGTCAGATCCCCGACTTCTTCGAGAAGTCGGGGATCTTGCCCTACTTTAGGAATTATCCCATATGACTTTCAACCATCTTACTGCTGTGGATACTGCGCTGTTTCCATCGACTCCCCCGCCACTCGTCAGCACCAAAAATACTCCACGATCGTCAGATTTACTAATTACAACTCAGCAATATTCACTCTTACTAAAATTACAACAGCGATATACTTCACCTCCTAATTTAACCACTCAACAACCCATTAACCGCCGTGAATTTGCGATCGCCCTCCAATCTCTCACCGATCGAATCCTCAATTTACAATTGGCAATTTCACCACGAGATTTAGCCACAATTAAATATCTAAAAACAGCCTTCGCCCCAGAATTAGCAGCCTTACCAAAACAGACAAAAGTAACCGCCTCCCCAGAAAAGCCAAAATTTCCACTGGGTACCAAAATATCGGGGGAAGTATTACTTACCGGAATTGCTATCGGTGGCAAACCGATCGAAGATGAAGATAACAACGATCGCCGCATCACCACTGGCTATCGAGCGCGCTTGAGGATCGATACCAGCTTCACTGGATTCGATCGACTCAGAATCAGACTCCAAAATAGTGATATCGCCGCCGTAAATCGAGTCACGGGTAGCGATATGAGCCGACTCTCTTATCAAGGTAATACGCGCGGTCAAATCGTTCTCAATCGCTTAGAATATCGCTTGCCGATCGACAACAAAACTGAATTATTTGCTACAGCTAGGGGTGGTAATTTAGCTAATTTTGGCGATTCATTAAATCCCCATTTAGACAGTGGTAGTGAAGGCACTATTTCGCGATTTGGAGTCCGAAATCCGATCTACCGTCAGGGGGGAGGATCGGGTGTGGGCATCACTCACAAGTTAGGCTCGTCTGTCACTCTTGGTTTGAGATATCTTGCCGATGATGCCAACGAGATCGACAAAGGACTATTTGGCGGCTCCTATGGTGCGATCGCTCAAATTACCTACAAACCTAATTCACAATTTGGCATCGGTGTCAACTATATTAGATCCTTCAATCAACTCGATACAAATACAGGCAGCGAGCGAGCCAATGACCCTTTCAATGATACAAGTGATGCGATCGCCGCCGATGCTTTTGGCATCCAATCATCAGTTCAAATTTCCCCGAATGTTTATCTCGGCGGCTGGGCTGGATTTACCCGTGCTCAGGCAATAGACTTACCTCAAAATCCCACTGCAAATATTTTCAACTGGGCGGCTACTTTATCCCTAGTAGATGTTACTGGAAAAGATAGCTTGGCAGGGATTATTATCGGTCAACCACCCAAAGTAACTGGCAATCAATTTACCACAAACGGAGCGTCATTTTCTGACCCTGATACCTCCCTGCACATCGAAGCATTTTATCGCTGGCCGATCGCCAAAAATCTCGCCACAACAGCAGGTATGCTGGTGATTACCAATCCCAATCATAATGCCGCAAATGGCACCACCTACGTCGGCATTATTCGCACCCTGCTTGAGTTTTAACCGACATTAATCGATCCCATCGCAGTCGTGCCATTCGGCTTATCTGTGCCAGTACTGATAAGCACTATATGCCATCGTCACCACCCCAGTAATAATCGCCGACTCATCCACCATAAACTGCGGATGATGAAGAGGATAATTCTTGCCTTCGGGTAGCCCAACACCTAGGCGAAACATCGAACCTGGAGCGTGTTCGAGATAGACAGAAAAATCCTCCGCACCGAGGGAAGGTTCGGGTAAAATCTGCACTTTATCCTTACCCCATGCAGCTTTGACAGAAGATTCCAAGATTTGAGTCAGGGTGATATCGTTTTGCACCGAAGGCACGCCATGACGATAATTGACTTGACATTTGGCACCATAAGTATTGCAGATACCAGTGACGATTTGCTCGATCCAGCCAGGGAGCATCGCACGAGTATCGGGATGGAGCGATCGAACAGTACCAGACATTTGCACTCGATCGGCAATAATATTGTAAGCTCGTCCGCCGCTAATCGTGCCCAGGGTGAGGACGATCGGCCGTAAAGGGTTCTGAGTGCGGCTAATTGCCTGCTGAAGCCCCGTAATCACCTGCGCCGCAATCCAGATCGCATCGATCGCTTCATGGGGTCTAGCACCATGTCCAGCCTCACCTACAATAGTAATCTCCAAGTCATCAGCAGCAGCCGTCAAAGCACCATACCTAATGCCGATCGAACCCGCTGGAATCGACGGAAATACATGGAGGGAGAAAATACTATCCACATCCTTCATCACCCCGTCAGCGACCATCCAGGCGGCACCCTGAGCGATTTCTTCGGCAGGTTGAAAGATAAATCTCACCTTCCCTGGCAACTCCACCCCCAATTGCGCCAGCACCATCGCCGTACCCAATCCTACCGTCGTATGTACATCATGTCCGCAAGCGTGCATCACACCTTCATTGCGAGAACTAAATTCTAACCCAGTTCGTTCGACGATCGGCAGTGCATCCATATCGGTGCGAATTGCCAACAACCGCTCATCAGTTCCCCCACCAGATAATTCTGCGACAACTCCAGTTTTGCCGATCTCTTCCTGGGTATGCAATCCCGCCGCCGACAATACTCCCGCCACATATGCGGATGTCTGATATTCCTTACCGCTCAATTCAGGATGAGCGTGAAGATGACGGCGAATTTCAATCAGCCGTGGTGCGAGAGTTGTGGCGAGGGATTGGATTTTGGCAAGCATGAAAAACTTAGGGTGTGTTATCGCGCTAGCGTAACGCACCAACTAGCTAATTTTAGGATTGTTACACAACTCTCTATAATAAGGCGGTAGAGATTACCTCCGGTAGGCTCCGCCAACGATCGCGTTTATCCTCTAATATTTTGACATCATGCCAGACGAGCGCAAGACAATCTTAGGCTTCGATCCTGGTAAGGATAAATGCGGCGTAGCAGTGATGGATGGCGATCGCAATTTACTCTACCATCAGACGATCGCCACTGCCGAAATCATTGCTCGGATAACTGCACTGTGTCAGCAATACTCGATCGATCTTATCGTCATGGGCGACCAAACTACCGCCAAACAATGGCAGCAAAGACTAACTACCGCCTTTCCCAATTTACCGATCGATCTAGTCGATGAACGCTACTCTAGTTTAGAAGCACGCGATCGCTATTGGCAAATGTACCCGCCCAATTTTCTCACCAGTCTAATTCCCCAAGGAATGCGTCAACCGCCATGTCCGATCGACGATCTAGTTGCAATTATCCTGATCGAACGGTACTTAAAAACTAAAACTTAAATATTAATTTCCCAGATCGATCGATATATCCATAACTATTGCAAGCACCCTTATTCAAAATCTTAGAAATATTAAAGATCTCACATTGTTTGTTTGGCATTTCGACAAAAGCTAGCTCGCGATCGAAATCACTAGCAACCCCAAAACAATATTTACCACCGCCACAGAATCCAACCTCTCCTTCTCTCCCAGCTTTGAGCTTAGAAGGAACGCCATATTGAGCTGGGATAACTACTCGATCGGTTTTGTTGATATAGCCGAGTCGATCGCCAATTTTCACCCATGCTAATCCATCTTTAAATTTTTGGGCGGCATCATTATATTTCAAAGGGATAACTATCTTACCAGTTTTATTGACATATCCACACTTTTGATTCAAACAAATACGAGCCAAACCACCATCGAAACTACCAGTACCATCACCACCTAGATAGTCAAATTGTGGTGATACGATCGTTTTCCCTTGCTTGTTGATATAACCAATCCGATCTTTGACTTTAACCCAAGCCATATCTTCAACAAAACTATCGGCTGCAAAGTCAAATCGAGCGGTAATTACTATTTTTTTGTTACCATCTTCATATCCATATTTACCATCCCGCTCGATTCGAGTCAAAATATTACGATTGAGATTTGGATCTCGATTATCGTCTGATAAAGGTGTTGGCATCGGTGAAGATGGTGCGGTTACTATCTTACCAGTTTTATCTATTTTCCCTTTCTCTAGTCGATCGAGAGTTATTTCAGCCAAACCATTTTTAAATTTATCAATAAAGTCAAATCGAGGCGGGATGACTATTTTACCATTAGAGTCGATACAACCATATTTATCTCCAATCTGTACGCTTGCTAAACTTTCACTAAAATCTCTAGCATTATCGAATTGAGCCGGAATAACGATCGTACCATTACGATCGATATAACCAAACTTTTTGTCTCGGATAAATATAAACCTTTCTGAGCTAGCAGAAGCTGAGATCGTGGCAATATTGGTTGTTGGTTTGAGATCGATCGAGCCAAAACCGAGCTGATAACACCCACTCAATGGTACGATTGTGAGTAAGCTGAGGATAATTATATTTAATTTCATTCGATATGGTCGATCGATTAACAATAATCATAGCTATAGCAACTGTCAAGCTTGTCATAACATATTATATCCCCGACTTCTTGGAGAAGTCGGGGATATAGCCCCACCAAACGTCTTAACCGCCCTGGCGAATGCTATACGATCTAATACAACGCGATCGAGTCTAATTTCGGAAAACTATAAATATCTTTAAAAAATCAGCACAAAAAGGGTAGGGGTAATTCATGAATTACCCCTACCCTTTTTTGATGAATATCTACTAGCTTCTAAGCGAAGTTAGCAGCCGCGAAATCCCAGTTTACCAAGCTCTCTAAATAAGTGCTGATAAAGTCAGGGCGACGATTTTGGAAATCTAGATAATAAGCGTGCTCCCAGACATCCATAGTTAGCAGGGGAGTTTGCCCATGTACTAGAGGGTTTTCTGCGTTACCAGTTTTGGTGATTTTGAGAGTATCGCCATCTTTTACCAACCATGCCCAACCACTACCAAATTGAGTAGTACCAGCAGCTTTAAATTCTTCTTTGAATTTAGCCAAGCTACCGAAGTCTGCATCGATTTTAGCAGCTAGTGCGCCTGTAGGTGCGCCACCGCCATTAGCCTTCATCGACTTCCAGAAGAAAGCATGATTCCAAACCTGAGCGGCGTTATTAAATACGCCTGCTTTGCTCGCATCGCCAAAAGTAGCTTTGACAACTTCTTCGAGAGACATATCCGCCATTGGGGTGTCTTTGGTGAGGTTGTTGAGGTTGGTGACATAACCTGCGTGATGCTTACCGTAGTGAAATTCAAACGTCTTTGCAGACATGTGTGGCTCTAAGGCACCGACATCATAAGGCAAAGCTTCTTGTACAAACGCCATTGGGGATGCTCTCCTAGTTAAATATTCTCTCTGTGCTGACTATAGCAAATTTAACCCCCTAGGCGCGAGTGTGGGTATCGCTATTTGTCCCCAAAGAGGCTTCCACAGCAGGAATCTATCCCAATGGCTCAATCTCCTTCATCAACTTTTTGACTTAGAGAATGGTTTAATCCCTTTGGCGTAACCGATTGCGCTATTATGCCGATCTTTGCTCTAGAGTGAGATTGTGAACTTATGCCCGATCTCAACTCGACTATCTGCTGTGATTTATGTTACTGGGTTTGAGCGATCGATCTCACAAAAAACATCTATTTGCTCTAGTTAAAGTGTAACTAAGCAAGCATTCAGTTAAGTAAACAGATCGGATCGAAATGACTAAATCAACAGGCTATTTTCAGACCGCTATGTCTTATAAATCAAATTCGATCGGCGATGGTAAATCCAGTAGTTATTCAGTAAAGAAGTCATCAAATAGTGGTAATTCTCACGGTGACGATAATAGTGGTTTCTTAGGCGGTGGCAAGCCCAAAGGCGGTAATTCTCACGGTGACGATAATAGTGGTTTCTTAGGCGGTGGCAAGCCCAAAGGTGGTAATTCTCACGGTGACGATAATAGTGGTTTCCTAGGCGGTGGCAAGCCCAAAGGTGGCAATTCTCACGGTGACGATAATAGTGGTTTCCTAGGCGGTGGCAAGCCCAAAGGTGGCAATTCTCACGGTGGCAATTCAAATGGCGATCGACCATTTGAGCCTCAAGTTATTACTGGTACAGCTTCCAATGATACATTACAGGGCAACCGTTATGGTAGCGATATTTTAGTCGGAACTACCGAAGTTGCACGCGGTGTTGGCGAACGCGATCTCCTGATTGGTGGTCGTGCTCGTGATACCTTCGTTTTGGGTGATGCACATGGTAGTTTCTATCTCGGTCAAGGTAATATTGACTATGCAGAAATAAAGAACTTTAATCGTTGTAATGATAATATCCAACTCGCTGGATCTATTCAAGATTACTCAATTTCTTATGCTAATGGGATCTCTTCTGTTTTCCACAAAGATGCTTGTGGCTGTCTCGATTTGGTCGCCCAAGTTGATAGTGCTTGCAGTCCTCTCGATCTAAATGCTAATTACTTCCACTATACACCCCAATCCGGCGGTAGCTCGATGTCTATGGGTTAAAGCAATCGTTACTTAGATAGTTTTTGGTGAATTATATTTTAATCTTCTCACATCTTGTCACGAAACTAAAATACCGATCGAAGTGGTCGGTGGATAGTGAATAGTGGCTAAAACGGACTACTATTCACTATCCACAGTTCACCAGAATACTAGTAACTTTGTTTGGAGGTAAGCTGTAAGTCTTATAATATTTATCTACAAAAACTAGCTAATTGACAGTTGCTTAATTATTTTATTTATGCAGTCGCAAAAATTCGCTGACGATCGTACTTTTGGCGGATTGCCCTGCGCGAACTTGCGAGTAATATTATTCTCATTAGTTACCCAATAACTACTGCATCATAGATCGCCACTTCCTGGAGGTCTATTTTTTATTTGTGGATTCTCAAAGGTCGTAACCGTTGGCGACAGCCTACCGTTAGGTAAGAGCCTCTCCAATGGAGAATCTTGGCTTTATCATAAGGACTGAGATAAAATATCAGTGTAGGATAGACCCCAGACTCGATCGATTATGCAGCCCAATATTGAAATCTATACTTGGCGTACTTGCCCATTTTGCATCCGCGCCAAAGCTCTACTCAAGCGTAAGGGCGTAGAATTTACGGAATACTCGATCGATGGTGATGAATCAGCCCGCTCTGAAATGGCCAAACGTTCTGGTGGCAAACGTTCTGTTCCCCAAGTCTTTATTGACGACGCTCACATCGGCGGTTGTGACGACATCCACGATTTAGATGCTCATGGCAAATTAGACGCTCTATTGGGTGTCGCCTAAATTTAGCCGTCAAACAGCAATCTAAAAGAAACCCGACTTCTCGGAAGAAGTCGGGTTTCTTGCATTGCATATCTACTATATGGGCACGGAGGGACTCGAACCCCCGCTCCTCAGGACCGGAACCTGATGCTCTATCCACTGAACCACGTGCCCGCTTCAGATTGGTGTATCATAACACGGTCGCCATAACTTTACCAGCTAATTGAATCGCAATCTCGTCGATCGCACTTAATGCTCGATCGCGATAAGCTCCATATCGTTCTGGCTTGCTCTTAATTTTAGTGGGTAACTCTGGCAAAATCCCAAAGTTTGGTGGCATTGGTTGAAAATACTTAGGTTCGGCAGTACTGATAAAATCAAACAGAGAACCCATCATCGTCACATTGGGCATCACAATCGGTGCCAATCCCAATGCCAATCGCGCCGCATTGGTTCCCGCCAGCCAGCCACCCGCCGCCGCCGCTGTATAACCTTCGGTGCCAGTTATTTGTCCCGCTGCGAGTAAATCCGGGCGGGTGTGGAATTGGAGCGAGGCTGAGAGTAATTTGGGTGAATTGATAAAAGTATTGCGGTGCATCACACCCAATCTGACAAATTCGGCATTCTCCAAACCAGGAATCATCGAGAACACCCGCTTCTGTTCGCTCCACCGGAGATTGGTTTGGAAACCCACCATATTCCACAGTTGCCCTGCTTTATCTTCCTGACGGAGTTGGATGACTGCGTAGGGGCGGTGAATTTGGTTCTCAGGGGCACGGAAATCGCCGCGACGACTATCGAACAAGCCAACGGGTTTTAGAGGGCCGTAGCGCATGGTTTCCTCGCCTCGTTGGGCTAGTTCTTCAATGGGCAGACAGGCTTCAAAGAATTTCGCAGTAGATCGATCGAAATCCTTTAATTCTGCTTGCTCGGCATTGCACAATTCTTGCTGAAAGTTGATGTATTGCTCCTTATTCATCGGGCAATTGAGATAGGATGCTTCGCCCTTATCGTAGCGAGAGGCAAAAAAAGCAATCTCTCGATCGATACTATCACCAACGATAATCGGACTCGCCGCATCAAAGAAATTGAGATAATCCATCCCGGCAAATCTTTGGATATCTTCAGCCAGCGCGGGACTAGTCAATGGCCCAGTCGCTATGACTACGATATCATCAAGGGGAATTTCTGATACAGGTTCGCGGCACAATTCTACTAGGGGATGATTTGCCAAAGTCTGAGTCAAATCGCGCCCAAACTGACCTCGATCGACCGCTAATGCTCCACCAGCAGGCACCGAATGATGGTCTGCTTTGCTAATAATTATAGACCCCAAGCGGCGCAACTCTTCATGCAATAATCCAGCGGCTCGATCGGTAGACTGAGCACCAAAAGAATTGCTACAAACCAATTCCGCCAATTCTTCGCTATGATGGGCGGGACTCAAGGTGTGGGGACGCATCTCATACAATGTCACAGGTACCCCCGCCTGGGCAATCTGCCAAGCTGCTTCAGTTCCCGCCAATCCACCACCAATTACTCGAACGCGCTTCATCTAAATTTAGCCCTTAATCTGGCTCTCATTGTAACTCACATTTCTCGATCGCAGATTTACCAGTGGTAATTATTCAGATTTTGCAGTCCTTAAATTACTAACAATCGCGATGAATTTTAGCCTTAACTACTCCAAAATTAGCAGGGAATTTAATCTCACTAATAGTATAGATGTGAGGAGGTTGTTAGAAGTGGTATGGCGAAGGTTTACCCACCCCGCCCTATCGGGCACCCCTCCCAGGAGGGGACTTTAGTGGGAAGGTGAATATTGCTGAAGCACATTACCGACATTCAGACACTCGAAATCGTTGGCGTTGGCGTAAGCCTGCCTTTGGCACAGCCTACCGGAGGTAATCGAACTATTGGAATCCTCACTCGATCTTAATCTAATCCAAATTCCGCTCGCACAAACCAAAGAAAACCCGCAACAATCCCAACAATATCGACATTTCGCCGATACCATGTAGCAAAGATACCGAGCCAATGCCATCAGGGGAGAGTCGATAAAACTTCCAGCCTTCACCATTCGTTACGATGCCATAAATAGTTAGATCTTTTCCCAACTGTCTATTTATCCATTGACAAGCCTGCATTTCTACTAAACACTGTGCAGCTCCTTGCTCGAAGTCATCTTTCTTGGCTTCGTTGGCGTAGCCTCTTGGAACAAGAATCGCACATACATATGGTGCTTCTAAATATCCCCGTCGCTCTGCAATTAAATAGTCGGCATTTCCACAAGTTTTCTCTCCTTCGAGATAAGCACCCTTCCATACTTTAAACCTGTCGAATCCCTCCAACCCTTCCTCACAAATCGCATCAATGAGTAGTGTTTTCGATACCTCCAAACTCTCCAGATCGAACCGCTGCAACCGATCCAATCGCTGCCTAAAAAAATCACTAATCGGCACAGGTTCGGCTGATAGCAACCATTGTTTTAGTTCTTTAATTCCTAGCTGCTTCAAAGCTTCTTTGTAGGTAAAGCTAGAAAAACTTTTCTTTCGTTCTTGGGAAACTTGAATCATTAGATCTATCCTCAAAGTATGTAGATAAGCGAAATTATTTACAAAATAGATTGTGTCTGAAATCTATTGGGTGGACACTGCTCACCCTACGCGACTATAAAAGCCCCGCGTGCAAATCCCCTCCCAGGAGGGGTGCCCTTCAGGGCGGGGTGGGTGCCCACCATAACTAAATCCTTCCAATCCCGAATGAATATTTTGGGGAAGTTGTTAGGAGTGGTGTGGCGGAGGTTTACCCACCCCGCCCTATCGGGCACCCCTCCCAGGAGGGGATTTGCGTGTGGGAGGGTAAATATTGCTAGGGTAGTTCGATCGAACTATTCTAGCCAGCGGGGATGCCAGCCAGGGAGGGTTAATTCTTCGGCTTTGAGGGGAGCGGTAAGTTCGCGGATATTGGCGGGAATTGGTAATCGCCAGAGGATGCCATTACCTTTGCCTTGAACTAGTTGAGTGGTGTTTTCACCACCTTCGATCTGGTCGAAGATTAGGGATAGTCCGTCGGGTGATAAACTCATCTGATTCCCTTGTTGAATGGGTAAGAGCATCAGCGGAATAACCTTTTTGGTTTTGAGATCGATCGCGGCAATATAAGGTTGTTCTCGACTATTTTCACCCTTGGTTTCTAGCTCGGTTGCTAAACAATAAATCAGATCTTTAGTCGGTGCAAATTTAGCATCCCAAATCGAGCCAGTGGTTTTTAAAATCTCCTGCTCGGTGCCTTGATTTGTGACGATGAACAGAGATTTGGTATAGTCCCCATTGTATTTCACCATTGCTGCGGCGGTGCCATCGGGGGTGAAGCTGAGGACATTTCCAAATTTGGGGAGGAAATCGAGATTGCTGGCTGTATCTGTGGTGAGGGGAAATAATGATACACCTTGCCCCACGGCGGCGGCGACTTCATTACTATCGGGGGTGATGATAAAATCCCCACTTTGCTTGAGTTTTGTTGGTGGTGAGCTTTTGTCGAGGGGGACTACCCAGAGTGCAAAGTCGTTGGGATTTTTGCGATTTACTCGTTGGACTACTACTTTACTGCCATTTGGGGCGAGGTCAAATTTGACATTTTGATAGTCAATATTGTCTAGTACTAATTCTACTTTGCCCGGTGGGACAGATTGACGATTGGTATCTGATGTATTTCGATCGATCCCTGTGCTCACACTGTAGATTTGTTGGCTAGCAATGGGCGGTTGACCATTTTTGAGGACTTGAATTTCACTGGCGGTGAAGAGGATTTTCTGACTACTTCGATCGGTTTTAAAACTAGTGACAATTAACGTATCTGGAGTGAGAATGGTCGGTTTATTAGTCTTGAAGTTGTAGAGGACTATTCTACCTCGATCGGTTTCACCCGTGCCGATATAGGCAAACATCCGCTCGTGTGTCTGAAACTGTCCGCGAAAGGGGACGATCTCTTTGCCCAATCCCGTTCGCATTGCCTCTCTAGCACCCTGCAAATCGATTGTATAACTGTTCCCATATGGGGCAGGATTAGCGAGGGTATAAGCCATTCTAGACCCCGCCCAACTGACTTTACCTGGAAGTGGGGGTTCGATTTTTAGTTGCTTCTCGACGGTATCTCGATCGATCTGACGATTGAATGTGAGGGTAAAAGCGATATCTTCCGCGCCAATCTGCCGATTTTGCCAACTAAAATCGCGAACTTGCGGTAGGGTGCGATCGCCACTCCACAGTAATAGGAGGATAATGGCTGCTAATCCTACCATGATGGAGATGGCTAGTCTGTCGATGGGAAGTAGGGGTGTGCGGGGTGTCACGGGTTACGCAGAGGTAGAGGAGGTAAAGGAGAACGCAGCGAAAAGTGCGATCTTGGGGTTTCCCCAAGTAGAGCACCTTTTCAAGACAGAGAGGGGGTTAGTGGGGTGTGGTTATTTTACAAGTGTTTTCGCCTAATCTTGATAGGGGTTCTTGGGTGCAGTAACCGTTTGAAGCTCTGTAGCGGCGATAACTAGTTGGCGTTTGCCTGCGAGGGTTTCTACGATCATTTTACCTTTAATTTGGATCCAACTATCTTGGGGGTAGGTGGTGCGATCGCCTGTAAACTTGACTGGAAGGGCGATGGGGTAGGCATCAGCGGCGCAGCAAGTAATCACAAATCTGGCTATTGTTAGGTAGTCGGGAGGGAGTTCTTTGGGGTGCAAGACAAAGCCTTTGATATTTACTTTTTGCCCTGCGTATGCGTCGGGTTCGGGATAGATATTTAGGCTTCTTACCCAATCGACGAGGGTTTTGGATTCGGGTTTTAGATTGGCGCGGAAGGATTTGGTTTGGTTGCGGGTAACTGTGAGTGCTTCGGTGGAGACTCCCCGTTGGATGGCGGCTTGACTGGTAAATAGTCGGGGGGTGATAATTAGCCCAGCGATCGCCGTACCGAGTAGTAACATGGTAGTTATGCCTTCAGGAAGTAGAGTGATATGTTGCATATCTACTCGATCGCTCAATGGCGTTCTACCTTTGCGGGTAGACTGATATAGTCGCCAACTTTGGAATAAACCGATCGCTAGTAGACATCCACCTGTTACTGTCACCAGGGCATAGTAATTAGGATGGATGAGGATATAGAGGGTGCCATCGATCGCATATTTGAGCAATAAAATTCCCCAGGCGATCGTCGCTGCCAGATCTAACCATGACTTCCGCAAATTATGGGAGCGAGAATTGGGAGAATTAGCTGACATTGAAGTTCACAAACAGGGTGAGCAGGAAAGTTAATTGAGTCGCGATCGCAAATAGATAAATTATTGCTTTGGGTTTAAATATCGATAGCATCAAACCGATACTTTTGAGATCGAACATTGGGCCAAAAACTAGGAATGCGAGTAACGAACCACTAGTAAATGTCGCTGCAAAAGAGAGCGCGAAAAATGAATCTACGGTAGAACAAATCGAAATCGAACCAGCTAGGAGCATCATCGTCACAATTGAAATAATCGGCCCTTCGCCCAAACTAACGATGATTTCACGGGGGGTTAGGGTTTGAATCGCCGCTGCTACAGCACTTCCCAAGACTAATACCCCACCCAATTCTCGTAATTCTTGGATAACATTATCGAGCAGTAGATTAAAATTCTCGCGAAATTTTTTCTTTGGCTGAGGACGACTTTGAAGTAAATCTAATGTCATAGGGCGAAGTGGATCGCCTGCATTACCCAACATAAAGTTGCCTCCATCTAATAAGCTTCCACTTTTAGCAGGTTGAGACTGCATTCGCTCTACGCCCAAAGCGATCGCAGGTTGCAAAATCGGTTTTAGATCTGTTTGGACGCTAAAAATACAGCCGATAATCGTCGCAATTAATAGAGAAAATACTACCCTGAGTATAACAATTTCCGGTCGATCGTGAAAAGCAATCCAAGTTGACCAAATCACAATTGGATTGACAGTAGGTGCAGCGAGCAAAAATCCAATCGCCACCGGGAGCGGTACCCCTTGAGTAATCAATCGCCTAGCCACAGGCACATTTCCACATTCACATACCGGAAATAGAAAGCCAATACAACTACCGACAAATGCCCCCAGCACGGGATTTTTGGGCATCCGCGATATCAACCATCGTTCATCTACAAATATCAACAGGATACTCGATAATAAGACCCCCAGCAGCAAGAAAGGGATCGCCTCTACCAGTAAGCTCAAAAAGAGTGTAAACGCATTACTAAGCTGTTCCATATGGTTGTGGGAGGGGGAGACGGGGGGACTGGGGGACTGGGTGACTGGGTGACTGGGTGACGGCAGGGTGGATTAATTGTTACCAGAGGATTATCTTTAGTCCACTTAAGTGGACTTTTGCCGTTAGCCCGCACTTTAGTCGCGGGCGATTGGCGACTAAGCAGTAGGGTTCTGGATTTTATTCCCTCACAATTAGTCCACACTGTGGGGGACTGGGGGACTAGATCGACTTAAAAATTACCATTCGACTATTCATCCGGTTCTGTAGTCTCTACTGCTCCATCTTCTTTGCCTAGGTATATTTCTAATAATCCTGGAGGTGGGAGGATTTCAATTCGACGGTTAGCAAGATCTACGATGGGCACGATTTCTTTGACAAAGGGAATCATGACTTCGACAGTTTTATCGCCACTGGGAGCATTGACGAGTAGGATTTCATGTCCGGCACTAAATATATCAGCTACTATACCAATTTGCGCGCCTGTAACTTGATGAAAGACTGGCAAATCGATCAAATCTTGGCTATGATACTCACCTGGAGACAATCTTGGTCGATCGGTAATCGGTAAAATCAGCATACTTCCTCGAAGGTTCTCGGCTTGGTTTCGATCGGTAAGTCCGTCTAACTGCAACACATATAAGCCTCTCCCAGGAATTTCATAACCCTTTTGAAGTTGAACTAGACGAGGTTCTGTATCGCCATTTCCCCACAACCACCGTTCCCCCGATTTAGTAAAACGTTCGGGAAAATCAGAATTGGGATAAACTTTGACTTCACCTTTTATACCATGTGCGCCGACGATCGAACCAATTTCCATCCAGCCATCCGGCGGTACTAAAGGTTTGGACTTGATAGGCTGTGGATTATTCATGGATCGATCGCGCAGTGAAAGGGTGTCGATCTTACATTAAACCGCAAATTCTCGCTCATTGGTACAATTAACCGCTCTTGATGAGCTACCGCGTACCGACAAGTCGGTTTGAGTTGATGCGTAGTCCTTTGACCCCACCCCAGCCCTCCCCTTGGCAAGGGGAGGGAGCGAGAGCTACCCCGCATCCTCGGCGGGGTGAGGGCAAATCATACCTTGATTCAGCAACGCCAGAAATTACTAGCGATCGAGATCGCCGAATAGATACTGTCAAAAGTATAGATCCGTCAATTCTTAAATTTAGGTGTGGTTAATCTCGATCGGTTCAGGAATCCACTAAAATGCCATTATCATTTCGGTAGTGGCATCTCACCGGATCTGAATGACATCTACAATATGACGAATACAACCTACACAGTGCTAATTGTTGAGGATCTCCCAGCACACCGAGAGCTATATCGGCATTCCCTCCAGACTGATTCGAGTTGTGATTACCACATATTGGAAGCAGGATCGGTGAGAGCAGGGATAGAATTGTGCCAATCGAGCGAGATCGATCTTATCCTACTCGACTATTTGCTCCCCGATGGAGATGGACTGGGTTTTCTCACAAAACTCCACGCTCAGAGTAATGGTAGTAGTCCGCCCGTGCTGATGGTGACAGGCAGAGGCGATGAAAGAATCGCGGTGCAAGCTATTAAATTAGGTGCCCAGGATTATCTCGCTAAGTTCGATCTGACCCCAGCGAGATTGCAGTCAGCGGTGTCTGGTGCGATTCTCCAGAGGAGAGGCTCCGCCAACGAAAATGCTCGATTGCGACTCCAATTGCAGCAGTCGAACGATCTATTGCGGGTATCTCTCGATACCAATGTCCAAATCGAACAAGAGCAAGATCGATTCTTTGATTTGTCGATCGATCTGCTGGCAGTCGGCAGTTTTGAAGGATATTTCATCCGGCTAAATCCATCCTTCGAGCGGATTCTGGGCTTCACTAGTGCCGAATTGATGGCTGTGCCATTTTTAGACTTCGTTCATCCTGACGATTTAGAGCATACTATGGCTGGTGCCAAATGTTTGAGCGAAGGTCAGATGGAGGTTGGTTTTGAGAATCGCTATCGCTGCAAAGATGGTTCGTATCGGTGGCTGTCATGGAATGTGATGCCTTACATCGAGCAGAGTTTGTGGTATGCGGTCGCCCGCGATATTACCGAGAGTAAACACAATAAAGCTGTTTTGGAAGAGCGAAACCAGGAGCTAAATAATTTTGTGCATATTGTATCCCATGACCTTAAAGCACCGCTGCGGGCTGTTTCTAATTTATCACAATGGATTGAAGAGGACTTGGAGGGCAAGGTGCTCGCAGATACCCAACCGCAACTAAAACTATTGCGAAGCCGAGTAGATCGGATGGCTGCGACGATCGATGGATTGCTCGACTATGCGCGGATTGGGCGTACGGATAAATCGATCGAGTCTGTCTGTGTCGCTGAATTACTCGCCGAGTCGATCGAATCCCTGATATCGCCAACATTTTCATCGGCGGAGCCTCTGCCCTGGCACATCACCATTGCCCCACATTTACCCACCCTTCACACCAATCGACTACTATTGTTTCAAGTATTTACCAACTTAATTGGTAATGCGATCGTCCATCACCACAAATCCGATGGCTCAATCCAGATTTCTTGCCGAGAATGTGGCGATTTTTATGAGTTTGGAGTCATCGATGATGGCCCAGGCATCGCCCCAGAACATCATATCAAGATCTTTCAAATTTTCCAATCAGTCAATCCACAGAATCGATTTGATAGTACGGGAATTGGACTAGCAATTGTCAAGAAAATTATTGAAACCGAAGGCGGTACGATTCGGTTGGAATCCGAATTGGGTAATGGTACCGCTTTTTATTTTACTTGGCCAAAGCGATCTAATTAATTGCGATAATTTGGATCGAGCCAGCAACGGGGTAAATCTTCTCCAGAAGCAAATACCAAATCCTGTTTGGGATAAGGTTGGATGTCTTGTTCTTCTTCCCCTTCTTGGCTTCTCCCCTCGATCTCATTTTTGAATGGATTGAATAAAGTTTCTAGATCTTCGATTTTAATTAGAGTGGCAGAACTTTTATTTTGCAGAAACATTTTGACCTCGTTATTATTTTGACCTCTTTCCAAGGCTACTTTTGTGTACACAAGTTATTAGAGTTGCTGCGTAGTCCTTTGACCCCACCCCAGCCCTCCCCTTGCCAAGGGGAGGGAGCAAAGCCCCCCCTTGGCAAGCTATCCATTACCCACAGATTTGGCGATCGTCAAATACAGGAATTTCATCTTCAATACATGAGGATTTTGCAAGGGTTTGGGCGATCCGGTTTCCACAGGTAGGGGCAATTCATTAATTGCCCCTACCTGTGGAAACCGCAACCCATATGGCATGTAAGATCTGTGGGTAATGGATAGCCTTGGCAAGGGGGGGTTGGGGGGGTAAATCAACCTCAACTGAACTCTAGCCGACTTGTGTATACACGGTAGGTTAAAAAGGGTGTTGGATCGGTTAAATTAATTGTCACCAGAGGATTGTTCTTATTCCATTTCAATGGACTTTTGTCGTTAGCCCCAAATTTATTTGTTCGCGTTGGCGAAGCCTTTGCCTTAGCAAAAGCGTCTGCCTGCGCAGAGGGCGGTTAAAGACTAATAACTAGGGTTTCAAATATCTTATGGTGACAATTAATCCACCCTGCTTTTAAGGGTTGGGGGAGAACTTCTAGAGTATGCGTATTAAAAATAACTTTTCAAACACGATCCTTAGTCCCGATTTTTAACTGCCGACTCTACATCATCCTTAAATGACTTAGCATTTTCCTTGACATTGGCAAATCCCTTGCGAGTGCCTGCTGAGACATCCTCTGCTGTGTCTTTCGCAGATTGACTGACACTATCGGCAGTATCTTCAACTCTTTCTTTGATTCCTTTGCGATCGAATTCCTTCTCGATTTGCTTTAAAGGGTTTGTATCTTTTTGCTCCAAACCTTGAGCTTGTTTTACTAGTCGATCGGCTTTGGCATCCATTTTAGTAGTATCGACTCGCGGATCGACATCACTATAATTATTCATTCCACCTACAGGAGGAGTAATCGGCTTGTACAGCTCAGTAATCTTGCCAGCGGGTGGATTCTCCAAATTTGTTTTGGAGGCTACTTCAGAGCCATTACAGGCAGTGGTTGTAACTAAAAGTGCGATCGCCAAAAAGCTCAGAGCAACTCTATAGAACGATCTTAATTGAGCCGATCTCAACGTGCTTTTTATCTTGTCGATCGAATTAATCATTGTTGCTGAAGTCTATAGTTATTACAGGCAGATTGTATCAAGATTGACCGATCGACTACCAGCACCTAAAGATAGATGAATCACTCTATCAAAAGATAGATGACTAGCGGAGCAATAGATGAATTACTCTCGCTTGTCATCTATCTCGATTCTGTACCTTGATTGGGCGCGCCTTCAACAGTGGGATCGTCCACGGCTGCTGATTCGGGATCTGCACCTGGGCGAACATCCGCCTTCATGTCACCTTGCCCCGTGCGGCGGGTGGCTGGCTCGATGGTCGTCTGTTTGCCTCCAGACGAGGCAGTCGATTTGGATTTTGCAGTAGGTGCGGCTGTTTCTTGCAGCTCGTGCAATCCAAAGTTATTGGTATTGACACCTGCATAGTTTACTTTATCAAACCGTACGATTACTGGATATTTGATGCCACTCTTGTCCATCGCTGCGACGATACCTTCTTCACGATACCAATAAGATTCTAGTCGGAGAATCCGAACTTTAGATCCACGTTCAATCACGCTCTTGTCCTCAATAATGTCGATCTAGTCAATGCAGGTAAATCTACCAGACAAACTAGCGATCGAGCATCTATCAAAAGATAGATAAGCTGGTGGAAAGTTATTTGTATAGACTGCTGAAATGTGCTTGAGCTAGATGGTGGATTGAAGGGTGTATCGCCCATTCTATTTTCAGGAATTTTATTATTGTAAAAATATTCGGTCAGAGTTTTTGTTATCTACCTAATGACACTATCTGGATCTACATATAGAAGGACAACTAAAAATGATATGTCTCGTATCGTTAGAAATGAGCGAGTTGTAAAAACTGCACAATATAGGAAGAAGTAAAATGTCTCTTTACAAAATCCAAGACTTTGACCCTGACTACAAAACCCACTCTAACGATCCCGATATCAAAGGATTGTCTATGTATGTAGGGACTGATAAAATTGGGTCTGTTAATGACGTTCTAGTCGATGAAGAAGGCAAGTTTCGCTACTTGGTCGTAGATACAGGTGGCTGGATTATGGGCAAGAAAGTACTCTTGCCGATTGGACGCGCTCGGATCGATTACACTAGCAAACGTGTCTACGCCGACAATCTCACCAAAGCACAGGTTGAAGCCTTGCCTGAGTTCACCGATGACCTGTTGCTGGACTACGACAAGGAAGAGCAGGTACGCGGCGTTTATCGCTCGCCAACACCAATAGTGCAGAACGCGCCCGCTGCAAATGGAGTGGGCTATGCTGGTGCTGAGTCGGCTCCAGCTACCACCAATACCGAACCCATGCTCGATCTTGAGACTGGTTATGCAGGCTATGATCGTGGTACCTATGGTTATGAAAAAGAACCCGATCTATACGATCTCAACGAGCAAAATCATCCGAATCTGAAGCTGTACGAGGAACGGTTGATTGCCAGTAAAAATCGTCAAAAAACTGGCGAAGCAGTCATCAGCAAACGGGTTGAGACTGAAACTGCCAATGCTTCTGTTGCGGTTGATAAAGAGCGAGTCGTCGTCGAACGGATTCCGGTCAATGGCACTGTCGTTACTCCAGGCGAAGCTAATTTCCAAGCAGGGGAAGTTGCCCGCATGGATGTTTATGAAGAAGTGCCTGAGTTCCACAAAGAGGCATTTGTGCGCGAAGAAGTGCGAGTTAGTAAAGTCGTAGACCAAGAAACTGCTACTGCTCAAGAGCAACTCCGGCGCGAAGAGCTAGATGTCGATACTGAAGGTCGTCCAGCAGTTAAAAATATGTAATCGCTCTTTTCTGCCTGGGTTAATTTTGTCGTTGCAAGATTAACCCAGGCAGCTAACAGCATCGTTTGAGGGATAACTATGATTTCTAAAGAGCTTGAATCTAACGAGCATAATTCTGGCGTAGCTTATCACACCGAAGTCGATCCTACCCCAACTATTTTGACCCAAGCAAGTTTTTCGTTGTTAGAAGAACGCCTGAGGGTCGAGCTGACTCAACGCAAGCTTGGTGAGATTGTCATCCGCAAAGAAATTGCAACACAGCTTGTCAGCGTCCAAGTACCCGTGCGGCGTGAAAAGCTGATGATCGAACAAGTAAGTCCAGCATATAAACTGCTTGCCGAAATCGATGTGGGTCAACCAATTAATTCTCTAAGTGCAATTGTCGATTCAATATCTGGCAATGTCATGCCAGCTCATAACGATGCGGTATCTAGTCCGGTCGGATGCGATTCTCAATCCGAAAACGCAGAGCGACGAATAACTCCGCCAACAGTTTATGGATCTACCGATTCACTCAAAGTTGCTAGTGAACTATTGCAGGCACTTGCTAGTTTACCTAGCCATGATTGCGGAGCTATTCGGATTGAGATTGCGCTGAAAGATGCAAGACATCAAGCTAACTATCAGGCGTTGGTCGATCGCTATTGTCAAGCCTGAATATATTCTAGGTCTACCAAAGAATATATCTCTAATTGTAGATGAAAAGCGATCCTGCTTATAGATATCATATGGATATAAATTAGTTGAGCCATCCACACAAATATGATGAAAAATAACATTATTAAAGACGATCGTGAAATTAGCATGAAGTCAGAATCTTTGACTACAGATGTATCTGATAATGATTCAACTGCAACAGATAAAAACTTACCAATTGAGACATTTGAAATGAACAATAATACTCTAGATCTGTCCGCTCCGAACGCGTCAGCACACCCCATCGACATGGTAGAACCGACTGAACCAATGACGATCGCGAGCGAACCAATCACCGATCCAGCAGTAGCTATCCCAATGAATATCGCTGAAGAACCCATCGTCGATCCAGCAGTACGTGTGCCAATGACGATCGCTGACGAAGCAATCGCCGATCCAGCAGCAGCTATGCAGTCTAGCCAAACAGAGCTAACAGCATTGTTTGAAAATGCCAAGTCTACCGCAATTGATTTTTTCAACAATAATCGGCCGATTTTTATCACCGCAGGTTGGATTTTACTAGCGATCTTTGGTATTAAAGTTGTGTTTGCCACATTGGGCATCATTGACGACATTCCACTAGTTACACCGCTAATCAAACTTGTGGGTTTGGTGTCAGTAGTTCGGTTCGCTTGGCGATATTTGATTCGGGAGCACGATCGTCAAGAACTAATTGAAATCATCGATCGGAAAAAGGTAGAAGTATTAGGCAATCGCCAATCACTTTCTTGAATCGATCTAAAATAATGTAGGGGCAATTCATGAATTGCCCCTACATTATTTTATATTAATTTATCAGTTTATAATGCCTGTTGTAACGATGCCATATCGATCACAAACCGATATTTAACATCACTTTTTACTAATCGATCGTAGGCTCGATCGATATCTTGAATTTGAATCAGTTCGATATCCGCAGTGATGTTGTGTTTGCCACAAAAATCTAGCATTTCTTGAGTTTCTTTGATGCCACCAATCAGGGAGCCGCTGAGGCTCCGCCGACCATAGATCAGGCTGCCAACATTGAGCGAAAGTGGTTCTGGTGGTACGCCAACTTGGGTCAGGTTGCCATCAACTTTTAATAACAACAGATAAGCGTTGATATCGTGTGGTGCGGACACGGTATCGAGGATGAAATTGAAGCTGTTGAGCTGTTTTTTCATCTCATCTGCATTCTTGGAATTGACGACTTCATCTGCTCCCACTCGCAGCGCATCTTCCACTTTATTCGATGAGGTAGTGAACACCACGACATGCGCGCCCATCGCCTTTGCCAATTTTACCCCGACGTGCCCCAATCCACCGAGTCCGACGACACCAACCTTCTGACCTGGACTCACATTGTGATGGTGCAAGGGTGAATAGGTGGTGATGCCAGCGCAGAGCAGCGGAGCGGTGGCGGCGAGGTTCAAGTTCTGGGGAATTTGCAATCCAAATGCTTCATCCACAACGATCCGTTCGGAGTATCCGCCAAAAGTAATCCCGCCTAGCTGTTTGTCGGGAGAGTTGTAGGTAAATGTGGTGTCTGAGCAGAATTGTTCTAAGTCTGCCTCACAGTTAGCGCAAGTACGACAGGAATCGACCATGCAACCGACTCCCGCAGTGTCGCCTTCCTTAAATTTTGTAACCTGCTCTCCCACCTTTGTGACCCGTCCTACGATTTCGTGTCCGGGTACGCAAGGATAGGTTGTCCCACCCCATTCACCACGGACGGTATGCAAATCCGAGTGACACACGCCGCAATAGAGGATTTCGATCTCAACGTCGCGCTTGCCGACATCACGACGCTGAAGGTTGAATGGTGCGAGTGGAGTTGTGGCGGCTGTGGCTGCGTAGGCACTGGTTTTCATTGATTATTTCCTCGATTATTTGTTTGGTTAAAGCAGAAACTCTAGGTAGGGGGAAATTCATTAATTACCTTGCGAACTGCTAGCAATACTTTGCTCACTTTTTCAACCTGTTTCACCTTATAGACAGGACTATAATCTTGACAGTCGATCGATTTTTCTGTCATCACAGTTTTGGGCTGAAGAGCACACTGAAGATAATTATTTTTATTAAAATATTTACAACCATCACAGATAATTCGCGCTCTAGCTTGAAGGCTTTGCTCTTGCTGCCATCCCCTGAAAATGTATACAAAAGTTGAAACAGCGATCGCAGCGGAGATGCCAAAGATCGTCAGTGGTAGGGCAATAGAATCCAGTTTCGGAGAAAATCCAATCTCGCTCTGATTCAAAGGTAATGAATTAGAGGTCTGAGTTACAATTAGTTTTGGTTCCATTAGCTGTTGCTCTCTAATTTAATGGATGCCGAATTCCTGCGGTAACTTTTAGATATATTAAATTTAAAATGAGTACCAATTCCCACAACAGAAATCAGTACTCATCTAAATAA
>JANOPX010000156.1:0-8014 GCA_031422115.1 Chamaesiphon sp. VAR_4_metabat_408
ACGCTCCGCGTTGGCGTAGCCTGCGCTTTGCGCTTACGGCGCGGCTGTGCCAAAGGCAGGCTTATTGCTAGGGCAAACGCTCCGCTACCGCCAACGATCCCACCAACACCCGTTCCCAACCCCAAATCGATTACCTCTCTGCTTAGGCAGACGCTCCGCGTTGGCGTAGCCTGCGCTTTGCGCTTACGGCGCGGCTGCACCAACGAGCTTTGCCTACACTACCCGAATCGCAACCAAAGAAACCTACATTAATATCACCCTTGAATCGTGCCAGGATCGATCGAATATAAAAGAATATGAGATCACCAAATTCTCTCGATCGAATAAGCATCAAACGCTTTATCTATACTGGCGATCGATATTTTTTCATTCATAGCTTGAGCAATGATTATCCTATCGAAAGGATCGCGATGATGAAGTGGTAACAGATCGAGCGTATAAATATGCGATAACTCAATCTGCATAATTTTAATCTGATTTTCGCTAACTTGTGTTGCGATAATATCTGGTAAAGGTCGAGGTAGACTTAACTTACCAAGAGAAACTTTAATCTGGATTTCCCAAATACTTGCTAAACTAACTAATAGTTCATTCTCTACATCAAAGATGATATTTTGGACGCGATCGGAAATATTCGATACATCATTTGCCCACCAAATTAATACTTGTGTATCGAGCATGATTTTCACTCATCTACTCCCAACCAAAAAGCATCAGGTAATGGTTCGTTAAAATCATCACTCATGATAATTTTACCCTGCTCTAAATTGGGTATGCGTTGGCGTGCTGTTGTTGAGATCGATCTGGGATGTTGACGTTTAATAGATTTAACAAACTGTAACACTTCAGATAATAGGTCTTCTGATGTTGATTCTAGTTCGCTGACGATTAGCTCTTTGGTATTCACGATAATTTAGCTAAATACTGCTACTTTCTATTGTAGATCGCTATCGTCTGTTTGCCATATGAAGATCGATCGAACAGATATTGGTGAGGGTGGGCGGGTTCGTTTGGGAGATGATTGTGAATCGCAAGAATTTCTAGCATAAACCCGCCCCTACGGGTTATGTGAAAAACGGATCGTGCGTGGATCTAGGATCTGTAGGGGCGGGTTTATGCTAGCTAATATCGATTTTACCGATCGATATCGAACGAACCCGCCCTCCCCACCAGAAGACCTCAAATGGCTTCTATAACGATCGAATCCAAAACAGATCGATTCCACAAAGCGGAGACTACCCCAACGCACCAACACCCATCGATCGACATACTCAAACCCTAATCGCCATTCTCTAAATCAATCTGTCCCGAACTATGATGAGAACGATTTCTGGATAGACTATGATTACTTCCAGGAATAAATCACAGTCCATCTCTTAATCCGATAAATCAAAGTTCCAGACATTAATATCACCCTGGCATCATCCCAAAATCGTTCGCGTAGCGTGCCATCGGCAATCGAGTATCAATATCGATCGAACAATTGGGCATAATCGATTAATCGATCGTTATGGCTAGCTTTAGTTTATATGTACCAGTATAATAGATAATGTAAAATATAGTTAGAAATATGACTAATAGAATCTATGACTCTATGACCAATCTCTCTAGTGAAGAGATCCCATATAAGATCTATTTCGATCGACTCCTGAATGAATTTGACCAAAAAGATTATGAAGTTTGGATAAGAACAGAAAACTTTGATAGATTTATTTCTGCTGGAGTGGTGAAGAAATCAAATCTGATTGCCAATACAGTTCGACTTAAAGGTGGTATTCAACCAATTGACAATAATGTATTTCCGCAAGTAATCAATACGATTCGAGAAAACTTGGATCGGGGGAAAGAAGATGATAAGCTCAACTCTTAAAAATTAAGATTGGATTAAGAGATGTAGGGTGAACAATCTCCACCCTACATTCTAGCAGATAATTAAACTTATCTATGTTTTACCTCACCCTAACCAAACCTAAGCACTAAAGTACTTAGCGACAGGATGATAAACAATCAACGCAGTCGTAGACTGCTCAGGATAGAGCTGCTCGCTCTCATCCATCGTCATCCCCATCCGCTCGGTACCCATGATTTTCAACTGCTGCAACCGATCCGCCACATTCGGACAAGCTGGATAGCCGAAACTATACCGCGAACCCCGATCGCGTTGCGCTAACATATCGCGAATATTATCTGGCTCCAAATCGCCATAACCCAACTCCTTGCGGATGCGGGCATGTCCCCATTCGGCTAAACCTTCAGCCATTTGGACAGCCATGCCGTGGAAGTAGAGATAGTTGGCATAGTTATCGGCTTTGAATAACACTTGCGCTTTCTCGCTGGCGACTTCGCCCATCGTTACGGCTTGCATCGGGAATACGTCGAATTTATTCTCTGATAGGGGGCGGAAGAAATCAGCCAGACAGAGGCGACGCATCGATTTTTGGCGGGGGAATGTCCAGGTGACTACGGGGGTAGCTGTTTGGGGCGTTAAGCCTTGCTCGATGACGCTGGGATCGTAGACGTGGACGGAGTTACCTTCGGCGGTACAGGGGAAATAACCGTAGATGAGTTGGGGTTCGAGCCATTCTCCGGTAAGGATTTTGGCTTTCCATTCTTCGAGGATCGGGTGGACTTTATCGGCGAGGAATGCGTCGTATTCTTCGCGAGTTTGGTCTTTGGGTTTACGGAATTGCCATTGTCCGGCGATGAGGGCTTGGAGATCCATGTGCCAGAATAGATCTTCTAGCACGATCTCATCTTTGATGATTTTGGTACCCCAGAATGGTGGTGTAGGCCTGTCGATATCCAATCCTACCGCTTCCGATCGCACTGTATCAATTACAACTGGCTCGTTTTATCTATACTAATGTTGGCTGGTTATAGTTTTCTATAATTTTTAGTAGGCGATCTGCTGGTGCATTTGCTAATTCTCTTGGTTCTAATTTATGCAGTCCGTCCCCATAAACACGACCCCCATTAATCAGATTTTGAATTGGGATTGAATTTAAGGCTTGCCAAATATATTTTGGCAGTTCTGGATTTGTTGCAAATAGTGTCGATAAATATTCTTTTGGATACATCATTAGATAAACATTTGGGGCGATCGCTTTAGAATGGTTAAGGATGAATCGAAAAGGTTTGCTATCTTTAGATTGATTTCTCCCCATATACGGACATAAAAATATTGCTGGATCTCTATTTTCTTGCACATACCATAACAATCGATGGCTGCACAAGTAACGCGCTGATATCCCAGCATCTATGCCTTGTTTAAGGTAGCTCCAAACATCTGGATAGTTAATAGACAATTCTTCTGGCTGCTGTTTACAGGTTAGCAAGAAAAGTCTACGATCTATCTGAGGATTTCCTCGATCGTCTGCAAATATTTCAGCATCTATCAAGTATCGAGGACTTGGTAATATTGGGGTTAACAGTTCGCTGGGAATATTAAACCGATCGATCTGTCCTGGTGTAAGAATAAAAAAGTTATTAGCTCCGGTAGCGACTCCTCGCTTAATCTGAAATAGATCTGACAATTTAGTCTCGGATTCGATTCTTGTTGCCCGATCGCTTAGAGTAGAGTATCTATTCCATTTTGATACTTTTTCGAGAGTCTTTGTTGAAACAGCGTGTGAGGAGATTGGCTTATTCATACTTCCTCCATAAGTAAATTCTACGGAGTAGTCACCGACTGGCTGTGTATTCTTAAACCAAATAATTGAGGTAGATACTAGCACATTATCAAACTGTAAGTCATCAGCATCAAATCGATGAACTCGGATTAATGTGACTCGATCGAGCAAATATTTTTTGATTTCCCTACCATAATTTACATCCATAAACTCAGCCGGAATTACCCAACAAGCCAATCCATCTGGCGACATCCATTGATGTGCTGCTAATAAAAAGTAGCAGTAAAGACCTGCAAGACCACTTAATTGAGTGCCAGTAGCTACTATTCCTAGTTCCTTGAGAGATTTTTTCTTGTCGATCGATAGATGATGATGTCGAACATAAGGCGGGTTACAAATTAATAAATTAGCCCTATCTTTTTCATTCGGCGGTGCAATACTTTCTGTAAAATCTGCGATATTAAGATGGAGCGGGGTATTAGCCCATAGTTTAATGGCAGTTTTAGCAACATCTCCATCGATCTCGTACCCAACGGCACTTTCGATTCGATCGATCGAAAATGATTGCAGCAAAGCAGAGTAAAAAGAACCAGTCCCAATTGCTGGATCTAAAAATCTAATTTTTTGTTCGGGTGGAAGTAAAGTTTTTGAATAATTAATAATTTCGATCGCTAGTGGATTCGGTGTCGCAAATTGACCCAAACGGTTGCGTTCGGTAGAATTCTTAGCAGCATCTAGTTGTGTTTGTTCGATTATCCTCTGAGCTTCCGTTGACGTAACGTCAAAAAATTGCTTGTAACTTAAATTCTGCAAGGTCATTGATGCGATGCTCCCAAACCCAATCTATACCTTCCGCCGCTTCGTAGCCTAAATATCCAGTATCGAAGTAGCCACATAAGAATAAAACAAACTCGATTTTATTGCCATAGGTTGCGTTAAGTTGCTGTACTTTTCGGGCTTCTTCTTTTCTGCGCTTGTTGACATTTGCAAAGTCGCCAGCCGATTTTGCAAATGTCAATAAGGGGTAGTCGCCTGGTTGGGCAGTTTTACGCATAATCACCACATCAATGGGAATATTAACAGTTTTTCCGCCCTCATCAATCAAATTGACAGGTAAATTCAACCGAAAACTATATGTTCCTGGTGGCATTTCATCAAACCGCACCCTTTGAGCCGCAGATAATAACCGATAACCACGCTCATCAAGCCATGTAGCGATCTCTCTCAATTGTCTTGCTTCTTGGGCATTCCGCACGATCGGATCGGCTGATGCTCCACACAAACGATCTGCGATAATAGTAGATGCACGGTAAATTTCGGTTTCTGTTGGCGATTGATTCGTATCGAGCCAAGGAAGAATATCTCGATCTGCAAGCCTTGAAATAATGCTGGCGATCTTTTCCAATTCTTCATTCAGACGGTCGATGCTCAGTCTCACGGGTAATTTACCATAAATCTCCATTCGTTTAACGACACTCTCCGCGACACCAGATAACCCAATGAGTCGATCTCTGGCAATAGGTGGGCAAGTACACATCCTCAGTGTCGGAAGTATCTCTGGATTAGAGCGGAGAATCGCTGAGTGTAAGTTCTTGAGATTATCAGTGGCTTTGAGGCTAGAAGCTACATCCTGAGTGACTTTGATCCGAGTTTCACGAAATGCCTGTGGCGCGAAATCGATAAACCATGTGTTGTACATATCCACAGATAATGCTACGTCTACTTTCCATCGATCTGGTTTATCTCGGTTTACTGCCATTCAAGCTTTACTGATTTGTCTACTTTTACTTTACTCTTGTTGGGCGATTGAATCCCACCCCCACCAAATCGAATATAAACATCGATCGAACCAACACCAGATCGTTCACGCATATCAAAGACGATCGAGTGTAATATCAACTCGCCAGAGGAGCCGTCCAATCTTCAATTGGCAAACCTGATATTTGTCCAAAATCAGATGAATTCCTTGTCAATAAAATCGATCGATTAACAATTGTTATTGCTGCAATCTTTAAATCCATCGTGCCTAACCTTGGATACATTTTCCTCAGACGGTTAAACTCTCTAACTGCACCTAAATCAAATTCAATTACTGGGATAGCACAATAATTCATCAGTTGATTTTTGAGCTGCTTGTAAGCTTCAACTTGCTTCTCCTCTGTTTGCGCTTTAGCAATATAGCTCAACCATCCGCGCATCTGTTCTTCATAGCTAATAATGGTTGTCGAAATCTGAGCTGGATCGATCGCCATCATTCGCTGTAACAGCGGTTGGGCACTAGATCCTTTACGCTCTAAAACGCTGAGATGATCTGTATCTAATATGTACATCTATTCAGCTACTGTATCGACAGCAGTTGTCCGCTCGGATTCTCGATACTCACGCCCCAATTTCATGGCTTCATCGTAAGCAGGATTTTCCGCGAAGGTTCCAGCTATTTTTTCCCACCAAGGTAAAGCGGCTGGGGTCAGATCGATCTTACGTTTCAGTCGATCGACTTCAGCTTCTAACAATGTCAGTCGTTCTTCTAATTGCTCTGGCATGATTTATTCATCCTTTTTAGCTCTAGTAACATTATATCCAACATTCGATCGATCCCACCAACACCCGATCGAATCAAAACAGATCGATCGAACCAACCCCAAATCGATTACCTACGGTAGGCTACGCCAACGAGCTTTGCCTACACTACACGATCGCAACCAAAGAAATCAACATTAATATCATCGCTAATCGTACCAGGATCGATCGAGTATCAACATCGATCGAACAATTGGGCATAATCGCTCGACAACTCGACCGTTATAATTGGTGAGCTGATGTGATTAAATTATGCAAGGACTCGATCGCCATGAGATTTCGGAGATGATATTACTAAGAATGTAACT
The DNA here is from genome assembly GCA_031422115.1 of Chamaesiphon sp. VAR_4_metabat_408. Classification (GTDB taxonomy): domain Bacteria; phylum Cyanobacteriota; class Cyanobacteriia; order Cyanobacteriales; family Chamaesiphonaceae; genus Chamaesiphon. Next base: position 6,518 of record JANOPX010000156.1, read on the forward strand.
TCATGACTCGATTCATTACAGAATTGATGAACTGCGCCAGGAGGTGTTTCTAGTCCTTGTTGTGCTTGCAAAATATGTCTGGTTCCATCAACTTCGATCGCAGCTTCACCTGTTAATATGTAGAAGAATTGTCGCGAATTAACGTGAAAATGGCGTTGTTCGCTAGCACCTGCGGGAACTCGCTCTGTGATGATGTTAATGTCGTCTCTGTTTAAAAGATGCCAGCCATCACAACCAACGCCCCAAAAGTAATGTTCTGTGTTCGATCGATCGACAATTTGCATTTTAGTCAGGTAATTTCTTTCAAAAGTGCAACTTTTATAGATGTAGATCGGGCATTGCCCGATCTACATCTCAGAGGATAGTTAGGTTTTTATTTGTTGGGAGTTCTCCACTCCAGCCAACCCTAAGCACTAAAGTACTTAGCCGTCGGATGATAGACAATCAATGCAGTTGTAGACTGCTCAGGATATAGCTGTTCGCTCTCATCCATCGTCATCTCCATCCGCTCGGTACCCATAATTTTCAACTGCTGCAACCGATCCGCCACATTTGGACAAGCGGGATAGCCGAAACTATACCGCGAGCCTTACATTTTCTGTTTGTGCTTGATGCGTTGCAATTTTTGTTGGCGAATCAGTTCGTCAAATCTAGAAACCAACTCCTCTACTTGTAGATCGACTTCTTCAAAATCTAGACGAGCTTGACGTAAATTGTCAATCAGTCGGCGATTTGTGACTGCATCGGGCACGATTGGTTGTGCTTTCATGATAATCTCCATTCTTGGGTAATTTCTTGGATACTACGTTTTAGAGCTGGAATTTTTTGTTGAGTGGTTTGGATAGATAGATCGACTATTTTTATGATATCAGGGGGAATCGGTGGTTGGTTATTGGCGACTCTAATTTGCAGGTTAGAAAATCGAGAGAATCGATCTATTGCCTGTTGAGCAATACTTTGGAGTTCATCTAGAACAGGAGTTGTATCTTCTGTTTCTCCAAAAGCATCAAATAGGGATAGTTCCAGCGTTCTGGAACTATCGATAATTTCTAAAAGCTGATGTTGCAGATCCCAGATAGTTTGAGCCGTTTCGGGGCTTAATTTTGCCATAGCACCAGAAGTTGTGGATGTTGTATTTTACTTCACCCTAACCAACTCTAAGCACTAAAGTACTTAGCCACAGGATGATAGACAATCAACGCAGTAGTAGACTGCTCAGGATAGAGCTGTTCGCTCTCATCCATCGTCATCCCCATCCGCTCCGTACCCATGATTTTCAACTGGTGCAACTGATCCGCCACATTCGGACAAGCTGGATAGCCGAAACTATACCGCGAACCCTGATAGCGTTGCGCTAACATATCGCGAATATTATCTGGCTCTAAATCGCCATAACCCAACTCCTTGCGGATGCGGGCGTGTCCCCATTCGGCTAAACCTTCCGCCATTTGCACAGCCATGCCGTGGAAGTAGAGATAGTTGGCATAGTTATCGGCT
>JANOPX010000157.1:0-12786 GCA_031422115.1 Chamaesiphon sp. VAR_4_metabat_408
CTGCCGCTGCGCTCCTCCACCCTCACCCACCACCTCGTCTGAGACGGGGGGTACTCCCCAGCCCCACGCCACGCCCACGGGGGGGGGGACACTCCCCCCTCCGACGGCTACCCTGTATACACAAGTCTGTTTGAGTTGCTACGTAGTCCTTTTACCCCACCCCAACCCTCCCCTTGGAAAGGGGAGGGAGTTAAAGCCCCCCTTTCCAAGGGGGGTTGGGGGGGTAAATCAATCGAAACTGAATTCTAGCCGACTTGTGTATACACGCTAGCTCCGACGGGGGGTCTGGGGGTCGGAACCCCCAGACTCCCTTGTTCTCTTAACACAAGAAATACCAACGGATCTGAGCAATAAGTGTAAAGGGGAGGGGTAAATCAATCGAAACTAAATTCTAGCCGACTTGTGTATACACGGTAGCTTCTCAATTGTGGGTAGAAATTGGAGATGACTTGAGCTGAGATCCAGAGATTGGTAGACGTTCTGGTACTAAGGGTAAAGTTAGATACACAGTGGTTTCATCTTCATCAGCACTAGACAATAAGAATATTCCATCATAATTATTAACCAGCTTCTTGACAATTTTGAGACCTATTTTCAACTCTCTCTCTTCATATGTTGATGAATTTAATTGAATCGATTTGGTCATTTCGACGATCGAACCGCTATCCCCATCTTGCTGATAAGTAGACAGGGATAAATGGAAGATATCATCGATAATTTCACCATAAATTCTGATGCGAATATTCGGACTGGCATTGCCGATGACATATTCGATTAGCTCATTGCAGACCCACTGAAAATGGTCGGTATTTACAGCCAATTTTGCATCTTCAATTTCACAAATGATATTGCTAGGTCTTTCCAATCCTTTAAACCTGTCGGTCAAGCTTTGCTCGAAGATCGATCTGGGGATTGAGGGTGCGTCATAATTAGATTCTGTTTTTTCAACTACAAGTTGTAGATAAAACCAAAATTTCTGCATCAATTTATGCAATTGCAGTGTCGATCGATGGGTTTGCCCCAAAATATGCTTAATAGCTAATGGAGTTAGCTGTTCGATATTAGTGGTCAGGTGTTCGGTGGTCTGCAAGATCGTATCTAAAGGGTAATCAAATTCACGGGAAAATTCCGCAGCTAAATCTAAACGAATCTCATTCAGATCGTTTGACAAAGAATGAATATTGTGACGTTGAAGTTTGGAAAAAGATTGAATCCGATCGTGTTGTTTTTTGATCCGCAGCATCGATTTGACTCTGGCACGTAGCTCGATCCCATTGACTGGCTTGTTCACAAAATCATCGGCACCTGCGGCCAGACAGCGTGCTAGGTCTTCTTTGCCAGATAAGGCTGTAACCATGACAATTGGCACCGCTTGCCATTTTGACATTGCCTTGATCTGTTGACATACTTCAAATCCATTCAGACCGGGCATCATCACATCCAGCAGGATGAGATCGGGGTCAAATTTATCCAGTGAGGCGATCGCATGTTCGCCACTAATTGCATAATGTAACTTATAATCTTCAGCAGTTAGAAGTGATTGAATCACGTCGAAGTTATCCGGTTCATCATCAATAATTAGGATGGAGTAGGTATTCATCTGGGTACTAGCATATATATCTTTTAGGTTGCCCATTTCAATGACTAAACTCACAATTTGAATTTTGGTCATTTTGACTGGTTGTGGGGGCATTTTAGAAGAGAGCATAATCTTCAAACCAAAATGCTAGATCCTGTAACAGTCATAACTCAATCCGAACTAATCTCGGCGATCGTCCGTCATCCGCTCGTCGTGAACCCTGAGACGACTGTAATGGAAGCGATCGCTAGCATGAGCGGTATTCGGGTAGTTTGTGCGGCGCACGAAGATACCAGTCAATTGGATGAACTACATACCCAAGCTAGATCGAGTTGTGTGGCGATCGTTGAGGATGGGCGACTCCTGGGTATATTAACCGAAAGAGATATCGTCAGGCTGAGTTCCGAGCAGCGAGATTTGGTCAATTTACCGATCCGCGATGTCATGACATCGAAGGTTGTTACCCTTAGAGCAGCAGATTTTACAGATATATTTGTAGCGGTAAACTTACTCAGACAACACCATATTCGTCATTTACCAGTTGTTGACGATCGCGATTGTTTAGTAGGATTAGTCACCCATGAGAGTCTTCAAAACACCTCTCGCCCAGTCGATTTATTGAGACTGAGGATCGTGGCGGAAGTCATGACAGCGGAAGTAGTTTGTGCTGCACCTGAACTGTCGATGCTAGAAATCGCGCGGTTGATGAGCGCGCATCGGGTGAGTTCGGTAATTATCGTTCAGCCAGAACTGGATGAGCAGCAAAACATCATCCAAATGCCGCTAGGCATTGTCACTGAGCGCGATATCGTCCAATTTCAAGCTTTGAGCTTAAATCTGGAGACATATCAGGTGCAAGCAGTGATGAGTACGCCAATTTTTGCAGTTAAGTCCAGTGATTCATTGTGGTTGGTACAGCAAATTTTGGAGCAGCGATTTATCCAACGGTTAGCAGTGACTGGAGATCGGGGCGAATTACTCGGCATCGTCACTCAAACTAGCTTGTTACAAGCCTTAAACCCCCTAGAGCTATATAAGTTAGCTGAAGCTCTAGAAGCCAAAGTATTACGGTTAGAAGCAGACAAAGTAAAACTGCTCGAACATCACACCATCGATTTAGAACATCAAATTGAAGAGCGCACCAAAAAACTCACCGCGACAGTAGCTCAGGAACAGTTAGTTAGTAAACTCTCTAGCCAGATTCGCTTCTCTTTGAACTTAACAGAGATTCTGGATACAGCGGTGCGAGAATTGCGATCGATCTTGGGCTGTAGCCGGATTAGTATCTGGAAGTTTCTACCTGATGGTCGCACATTGGCGGTAGTAGCAGACTGCCAAAATCTGGTAGTCAGTAATGTTGGGCAACAAGTCTACGATCGTTGTTTCGCTGCCGATGCTTACCTAGACGGCAAAGTTCGAGTAATACCAGATATTCATACAGCGAGTATTAGCGATTGTCATCGAGATTTACTAGCAGATTTGCAAATTCGCGCGAAAATGTTGGCACCCATTCTCACAGTTCTCGATGGAGCTATGCCTTGGGGACTCATCAGTGCGATCGAAAGCACAAAACCCCGCGACTGGCAAGAGGGAGAAATCGCCCTAATCCAGCAAATCGCTACGCAAATGGCGATCGCGATTCGCCAAGCCACCGCCTACGAACGAGTCCAAAGCCTCAATGTGGAATTGGAATTAAGAGTCGCCCAACGGACAGCCGAGTTGCAGGAATCTCACCAATTTCTGCAAACTGCGATCGAGACTGTGCCACTGGGAATATATTGGAAGGATCGAAAATCTCATTATCTGGGTTGTAACGACAACTTTGCCCAAAATGCCAATTTGAGCGGCTCTCAAGCAATCGTGGGCATGACTGATGACGATCTGCCCTGGGGAGTCGTAAAAGGAGCTGCTCACAATGACGATTTACAGGTAATCGATTCAGGCTTGGCGAAATTGGGGACGATCGAACTCCAGCGACGGACAGATGGTACATCGATCTGGGTCGAAACGAACAAAATGCCCTTGCGAAACCTCAATGGTGAAACCATCGGCATTCTGGGCACCTATCAAGATATATCCCTTCGCAAACAGACCGAAATCAAATTAAACAGATTATCCGAGCGGTTGTCTTTATCCCTCAAGTGTGGCTTGGTTGGCTGTTGGGAGTGGGATATTATGCGAGATTGTTTGATTTGGGACGATCGCATGTATGAATTATATGGGAAAGCAAAATCTTCAGATCGTCAACCTTACTCTTTTTGGCTAGATCTGATTCATCCAGACGATCTCGCTGCTACCGAAGCTCTGATGGAGCAATCTCTGTCAGGGCACACAGATTTCGATGCAGAATTTCGCGTCATCCATGATGATGGCAGTATTCATTTTATTAGAGCCTATGGGTTGCTCGAACAGGTAACGCAAGACTGCTCTTACAGCATGATTGGGATCGATTTTGACATCACAGCAGCCAAGCAGGATGAAGCGATTCGCCGACAGAATGAACAATTGATTCGTCAACAAGCAGAACGAGAATTAGTCCTGAGAGAAATCACTCAAAGGATTCGTAAATCTCTCGATCTCAAGACCATTTTTGAGACTTCCGTGCGGGAGATCCGGGAATTTATGGCAACCGATCGAGTCGGGATCTTCAAACTCAATTCTGATTCAAAACTTGATGGGGGTAAATTTGTTGCTGAATCTGTAGGTGATGAGTTTCAATCTATTTTGGGTATGCAAATTCACAATCTTAGCTTTGCTAAAAGGTTGAAAAATTTGTATCGGCATAGTAAAATTAATGCGATCGAAGATATCCATCAGGCTGGATTGTCAGATGATGAGATTGAGTTTTTTACCAAATTTCAAGTCCAAGCAAATTTAGTTTTGCCATTGCTCAATGGCTCAATTTTGTGGGGATTCTTGTGTATCGACCATTGTACTGCACCTCGATCTTGGCAAGAAAGCGAGCTTAATTTTGTCAAACAAATTGCCGAACAGATCGGCATTGGCATTCAACAAGCGACCCTGTATGAAAAAGTCCAGTTAGAACTAGAGATCCGCTGGCGGGCAGAAGAATCGATCGCCCTCCAACTCAGACAGCAGCAAACATTGGGATCGATCGCCCAGCAAATTCGCAACTCGTTGAAATTATCAGAAATTCTGGCAACGGCAACAGTGCAAATCAAGGAATTGATGAAGGTCGATCGAGTCTCTATTTTCCGCGTCGATCCAGATCTGCATCTTCGAGCTGTCGAAGAAGCTGTATCACCAGAATATCCGAGCGTGACGAGCCGAAATTGGCAAGATGCTCGATTAAACGAGGTAGAATTTCAATTCTATTTAGATGGTAAACCCAATGTTGTCGTCGATCTCCAGCAAGATCCTTGGTCGATCGATCTGCAAAACTATATCAATGAGATCCATGTCAAATCTAAAATTGTCGCCCCGATCTTATTACCATCTGGAGGTAACGATCCCGATCTCGATACTTGGGATGAGCCTCGGCTATGGGGATTGTTGAGTATCCATGCCTGTAGCGATATCCGCCACTGGCAGCAGACAGAAGCCCAGTTACTCCAACAAATTGCCGACCAACTAGCACTCGCAATTCATCAGGCAAATCTGTTTGAAAAGCTACAGCAAGAATCGAGCGAAAGAGAACAGGCAGTGGTACGACTGATTGAGAGTAACCAAGAGTTAGCTCGTGCCACTCGGCTCAAAGATGAGTTTTTGGCAAGCATGAGTCACGAACTCCGTACCCCGCTCAATGCCATTCTCGGTATGTCAGAAAGTTTGCAAGATGGGGTCTTTGGGGTGATTAATCATCGACAAGGAAAGTCGATCGGCACCATCGAAAAGAGTGGTAGACACCTACTCGCTTTGATTAATGATATTCTCGACCTTTCTAAGATGGAGGCAAATAAATTTCAGCTCGAATTTATCGATGTCTCGATTCCATCGCTCTGTAAGAATAGTATTTTGTTTGTCAAAGAACTTGCCCACAAACGGCAAATTCGCGTCAAGACTCAAATGCCCGAACAGCTCAAACAAGTAAATATTCGGGTAGACGATCTTCGGTTTCGTCAAGTCCTGATCAATTTACTCAGCAATGCAGTCAAATTCACCCCTGAAGGAGGCAGCATTACATTAGATGTCGGCATTAGCAGCGATGGACAGTTTGACGGTTTCAACCCATTCTTGGGTCAACCAGCCAGCAATCCAGTTCCCATCCCCCCCAACTCGGTGGAATCGCCATGTCAAATCGCTTTTTCGATTATCGATACCGGAATTGGGATTGCTGCGGAGGATATGGATAAGCTGTTTCAGTCCTTCGTCCAAATTGATAGCAGTCTCAGTCGTCAGTATGCTGGCACAGGACTAGGATTGTCACTCGTCAAGCGCATTGTCGAAATGCACGGGGGGCATATTTCCGTCCAAAGTGAAGTAAATCGGGGCAGTTGTTTCACAGTCTCCTTGCCATTCGATCCGACTATGGCGATGGGGGTTCCGCCTTCATCACCGCTCATCTATCCCCTCGTCGCCGATCCTCCAGCCGATCGCACTCCAGCTTTGAAGCGTCAAACCTCAATCTTGTTGGTGGAAGATGATGAAGGAACGATCGAAACCACGATCGCTTATCTTCAAAGTCGCGGCTATCGTCTGACTGGGGCTGAAAACGGATTCCAAGCGATTTCCATCCTCAAAGAATGCGCCGAAGATCTGGCTCAGGGCAACAACCTTGACCTGATTTTAATGGACATTCAAATGCCGGGAATGGATGGTTTTGAGGCGACTAGGCTCATTCGTCAGCTCCCGGAGTATGCTCATATCCCCATTATTGCCTTGACTGCTTTGGCAATGCCTAGCGATCGCCAAAAATGCTTGGATGCTGGCGCAAATGAGTATATGAGTAAGCCTGTCAAACTCAGTCAACTAGTCGCGAAGATCGAAGCATTGCTTGAGGCTACATAGGCTGTGGGGGAGCTATTGCGTACCGACAAGTCTGTTGAATGTCGTAGTCCCTTTACCCCACCCCAGCCCTCCCCTTGCCAAGGGGAGGGAGCCGGAAAGCCCTCCCCTTGTAAAGGGGAGGGCGCGAAGCCCCCCCTTTCCAAGGGGGGGTTGGGGGGGTAAACCAATCGAGACTAAATTCTAGCGGACTTGTGGGAGGGGGACTGGGGGACGGGGGGTGAGGAAATATTACCCTCCTACCCTACCACCCTCCTACCCTCCCACCCTACCACCCTCCTACCCTCCCACCCAACTCCCAACCCCCAACTCCCCAAAATCAAGAAGTCTTATCTAACCCGATCGGAGAATAACCATGTTTCAGGCATATGTAGGTCATAGTAACGATCCAAATTCCAAATTTGCGGTGGAGGAGGTACTCGAACAGTGTGTCAATGCTCTAGGGGGAGCGATGCCACAAGCTGGCGTGCTATTCGCTGCCTTTGATTTTGACCATGTGCTAATTCTAGAGCAGATTCAGACTACATTCCCAGGGATCGAGCTGATTGGCTGTACTAGCAATGGCGAAATGTCCACTGTATTGGGGTTTCAGGAAGATTCACTGACATTGCTACTGTTTTGCACCGATCGAATCGAAATTCGGGCAGGATTGGGGCGAGGAATTTCTCAAGATATGCAGACAGCAGTTGCTGAGGCGATCGCCACCGCCACAGCCAAGCTCTCTAGTCCCCCGCAACTATGTTTGACATTTCCTGATGGTTTGACGGTGAGTGGAGTGTCGATGCTCGAAGTTTTAAAACAAGGGTTGGGTGTGAGTGTGCCTATCTTAGGCGGAATTGCTTCAAATAATTATGCTTTTGAAAAAACCTATCAATTTTTCCAGGGCGAAGTAATTAGCGACGCGGTGCCAATTCTCCTATTCTCCGGGGAGTTGTCGTATTCTTATGGAATTGCCAGTGGTTGGGAACCGATCGGCAAGCAAAGTCAAGTCACCAAAGCCGAGGGCAATGTCGTCTATGAAATTGACGGCAAACGGGCGTTAGACTACTACGAAGACTATCTAGGGATCGATGCTTCGCGCTCAAATGGATATGCGATTCACTCAGTGGCGGTTTTTGAAGCCGATCTGGTCAATTTTTATCTCCGTGCGCCGATTAAATACGATCGAGCATCGGGCGGGATCGGCTTCTTTTCGGACATTCCCGTGGGGGCAATCGTCCAGCCGACTACCGCCATGCGTCCAGATATTCTCGCCGCGACCAAAACGTCCGTGCAAACTGCCTTGGCGAACTATCCAGGCGAGTCACCAGCAGTAGCTTTGCTGATATCTTGTGCGGGTAGGCGGCGGATTTTGGGCACACAAGCCCAACAAGAATTTGAAATAGTGAAAGCTGATTTACCGCCTAATTTACCTTGTTGTGGTTTATATGCCTATGGCGAATTTTCCCCACTAGTCGATCGGAATTCAGCTAGAGATGGTCGAGCTAAAGAGACCCAATTTCACAATCAGACATTCGTAACGTTGTTATTGGGAGCTTAAATATGGAATTATTATTAACGGTAGTTCAAGAACATCACAAACTTCAAAAAGAAAATCGCATTCTTCAGAAGCAGCTAGAACGCTCTGAAAATAATCGGGTTCGACTCGAAGTTGATAACGAAAAGAAGGAATTTTTGCTCAGAAAAGTCATCCGGGAATTGTCCGAGTCAAAACAGACACTGCAATTCAAAAGCGATCGGTTAGAAACAACGGCGATCGAGTTGCAGCAAGTCCAATTGGAGATCGAACGTGCCAGACAAATAGCTGATGCCGCCAATCAAGCCAAGAGCGAGTTTTTGGCGAATATGAGTCACGAACTCAGGACTCCTCTAAATGGGATTCTGGGCTATGCTCAAATTTTGAGTCGCGCCGATCTCCCTGCCAAAGAACAACATGGCATCGATATTATTCGTCAGTGTGGCTCTCATTTACTATCGCTGATCGATGATGTTTTAGACCTGTCAAAAATTGAAGCACGCAAACTCGATCTCGACCCCCAACCGATTCATTTGCGATCGTTTTTACAAGGTGTGGCGGAAATTTGTCGGATTCGGGCGGAGCAAAAAGAAATTGATTTTATTTGTCAATTCGACCCGCTCTTGCCCACTGGAGTTGTCACGGATCAAAAACGGTTGCGGCAAGTTTTAATTAATCTGCTGGGTAATGCGGTCAAATTTACCGATCCTCTGAAGGAGGGGCTACGCCAACGAGGGAGTGTGACGTTCCGTGTCAAGCTGTTAGAGGCTAGATCGGATTCAGCATGGGCACAGATTTGTTTCCAAGTCGTCGATACGGGGGTAGGGATTGCTACCGATGCCATTCCCCAAATCTTTCGTTCCTTTGAACAAGTGGGCGAAAAGCAGCGTCAGTCGGAGGGGACTGGGTTGGGGTTGACGATCTGTCAAAGTATCGTTCGGTTGATGGGCGATGAGATTCAAGTCGAGAGTCAATTGGGGGTGGGCAGTGTGTTCGCTTTTACACTCGGATTGCCCCTGGCTCACAACTGGGCGCAACAACATTCGCTCCGGCATGGACGCAAGATTATCGGCTATGAAGGTCGATCTCTTCATGTTTTGGTTGTCGATCGCCATTGGGAAGATCGATCGGTCTTGGTGAACCTGCTAGAGTCATTAGGATTCACAGTTACCGAAGCCGCAAATGGACGAGAGGGCTGGGAACAGATTTGTCGATCTAGGTTCGATCTAGTTATCACCGATTTATTTATGCCAGTGATGGATGGGTTTGAACTGCTCCAACAACTGCGAAGTGACGAGAGATTCAAACACCTCAAGGCGATTGTCTCTTCGGCATCAGTCACCCAAATCGACAGGCAGAGAAGTCTAAATGCTGGTGGTGATGATTTCTTGAGCAAACCAATTCAAGTCGAGGAATGTTTGACTTTGCTTGCGAAACAGCTCCAATTGACATGGAAATATGCAGAGGCTGAATTATCTCCCCATCGCCCGATTAGTCACGCTCCTGACGGTCTGAGACTGATGCCCCCATCCGCTACCGATTTGCAAATCTTGCTAGAACTAGCACGAGATGGAATGCTCAAAAAACTAGCCGCAACCGCCGAGCAGATGGCAAGGCAGAACGATCTAACCCAACCATTTGTCGATCGACTACTAGAATTTACAAAGCACTTTCAAGTCGAACGCGCTGAAGAGTTTATCCAAACATATATTAGTTGTCAGGGCGAATGATAAATACTTGTTGGTTGCGATTGTTGCTGGTGAGGGCAGAACCCGGATCTGGGGGTTCCGACCCCCAGACCCCCCGTCGGGTGGGGGAGTGTCCCCCCCCCGAACCCCCCCTCAAAGCATAGGTTGTTTGAAACGGTAGGATTGCTGAAACCGACCGCCTTGTTGATTTGTAGGAGGGGGAGATGCTTAACCGAACAGGGGTTAGGGTTAGCCCTAACCCCTAACCCCTGCCATATATCACCACCTCAGAGATTGGCTCAAACTAGACTTCCTGCAAAAGTAAAAATACAATCTTTTTCAGTACCGTTTTCGTCTATGGTTGCCCCTCACCCCTCACCCCTCACCCCTGACTTTCGCAGGAAGTCTACTAAGTTATCGTGACAAATCAAACTGGACTAATCTTAATTGTCGATGATACGCCGACCAATCTGGATGCGATCTCGGAAACTCTCAGCGATGCGGGGTATGATGTAGCGATCGCCACTAATGGCGAACGTGCATTACAAACTGTCCGGCGACGAATGCCCGATCTGATTTTGCTAGATGTGATGATGCCGGGACTTGATGGATTTGGCACTTGTCAACTACTCAAAGCAGATCCCCAAAGTTGTGATATTCCAGTGATTTTCATGACGGCGATGGCTGATGCCGATAGCAAGATTAAGGGGTTTGAACATGGGGCGGTAGATTATATTACCAAACCGTTTCAAGAACTAGAAGTCCTATCGCGAGTCAAAACTCATCTTCAGTTGCGGTGTTTGACTCAAAATCTAACCCAACAAGTTGCTACCAAAACTGCTGCTTTGCAATCGGCGAAAGAAGCCGCAGAAGCCGCCAATCGTGCCAAGAGTGCTTTCCTCGCCGCCATCGGGCACGAACTCCGCACCCCGCTCAACGCCATTCTCGGGATGACTCAAGGGCTAAAAAATGGCAGCTTTGGCGCGATTCCCCTCCAACAACAAAATTCGCTCCAAACGATCGATCGCAGTGGCAGACATCTATTAGACTTGATTAACAGTTTGCTCGATCTTGTCAGTATCGAAGAAGGTAAAATCGAACTCAACTGTCAACCAACTTCTGTCAGTTTATTGTGTAATTCCAGTTTGAGAGTGGTGGAAGCGCAAGCCACCAAGAAAAGGATTCAGTTAGGGTTACAATTGCCAGCAGATCTACTGGATTTGATGATAGACAAACGTCGCATTCAGCAAGTGTTGACTGAATTATTAATTAATGCGATTAAATTCACCCCCGCAGGTGGACGGGTGACATGTAATGTCTCGATACTATCTCCCAACTCGATGCGGCTGGCGATAATTGATACTGGTATCGGCATTGCGGTGGAAAATATCCCCAAACTATTTCAGAATTTTATCCAAATCGATAATTCGCTCAATCGTGCTTATGAAGGCATGGGAATTGGATTAGCTTTAGCAAAACGAATCGTTGAATGTCATGGTGGTAAGATCGGGCTGAAGAGCGAATTGGGGGTAGGTAGTTGTTTTGCGATCGATCTACCAGCCATCGCCTCTACCAGACTTGTCGCCACAACAGATCCAACCCCTGTAAAAGCCACGATCTCCACCCCACTAACCACACAGATTTTATTATTAGTAGAACCAGATCGGGGCAATATCGAAACCATGACTGCTTATCTGGAAGCTCGTGGGTATAAATTACTCGTTGCTCAGAGTGGGCAAGCAGCAATTTCGATCCTGGAATCTCATCATGCAGATCTGATCCTGATGAATATTGAAATGACAGTGATGGATGGAATTGACACAACTCGCAGGTTGCGGCAGATGCCTAAATGTGCGGCAATTCCGATCGTCGCCTTGACTTCAACTAACCCTGACGATTGCCAAAAATGCTTGGATGCAGGGGCAAATAGTTATATGAGTAAACCGATTAATTTTGGTCAACTCGTAGCCTCGATCGAAACATTATTACAATCTAAATAACTTACGGATAAAAGGTAAACAAGCGACTATGAATAAGATTTTAATTATTGAAGACAATGACGATGTTCGGGACAACATTCAAGAAATTTTGGAATTGAAAAACTTTAAAACGATCGTAGCTAAAAATGGTCAGACTGGAGTAGATCTGGCACTAAAAGAGTATCCCGATCTGATTATATCAGATATTTCGATGCCAAAAATGGATGGCGGTCGAGTCTTAGCCACCTTACGCAAGCAACCAGAAACCGCCATTATCCCTTTTATCTTCTTGACGGCCAAATCGATGCAGAAAGATCGCCGCCAAGCAATGGAGCTAGGGGCAAATGATTATTTAACCAAACCTTTTACCTGTGATGAATTGTTAAATGCTGTAGGTGCCCAGTTAGAGCGGAGTGCGATCGTCATGAAGCATTATTTTAATAGACACCAAGAGTATCATGCTTTTAATAAGAAAATTGAAAATTTGCAGAATTTCAATCAAACTAAGGATCGAATATTTGGCAGTTTTATCACCGAACTACGTCAAACGGTGACTAAAATTAGTGTGGCTTTGACCACAGTCCAAAGTTTGCCAGATGGAGCTACACGCGATCGACATTTAGAGATTTTGCGATCTGAATGTCAACAAGAAATCAAACTGCTCAATGAAGTAGAAGGTCTTCACAAGTTTTTGACTCCAGATAATGTCAGCTTTCTCAAGCAATTTAATTTGCTCACTAATGAAGAAAATCGAGATAATTAATAATTGTTAAACTAAGAGAGTGTTTGAAAAGTTGAATTTGTTACCTATACATCCTAGAGGATTCCCCCTAGCCCCCTTAAAACGACAAGTTATTGAGTTGCTGCATAGGTTGTTTACCCCTCCCCAGCCCTCCCCTTGCCAAGGGGAGGGAGCAAGAGCAAGCCCTTGGCAAGCTATCCATTACCCACAGATCGTGTAATACTTGCGACGAAAAGCTACGTGACGATCTAGCAAGGGTTTGAGAGGGTTCGGGTTCGACTGGTATGTCCTTTTCATGAAAAGGACATACCAGTCGA
>JANOPX010000158.1:0-6140 GCA_031422115.1 Chamaesiphon sp. VAR_4_metabat_408
AGGTGTGGGGGACGCTACAAATAGAGTGAGTTTTCCACACCTATCGGAATTGAGCTGGTTTTGCGATGATATAAGAAGTTCAGATGGCACAAGGAAACAGATATGAATTTCTCCATCCAATCGGTCTACAACTGGTATCGCGATCTATTACGGAATCCCAAATATCGCTGGTGGGTGATAGTTGGATCTGTTGCTTATATTGTTAGTCCGATCGATATCTCCCCCGATGTGTTCCCAATAGTTGGTTGGATTGATGATGGTTTAGTTATCTCATTATTAGTCGCCGAAGTCTCTCAAATAGTCAAAGAAAAACTCCAAGAAAAGAGCGTTCGTGGCACGGAAACTGCTACCAATGCTAGTGAAGCATCGGTTGATGTCAAGGCAGTCCAGGTTGATTAGGTAATATTGAATAGTTGAAAATAACCACCTCGCATCAATGTATGTGAGGTGGTTATTTTTCGATTATGGTTTTTAAAAATGCACCTGGCGATCGATGATTACATAATTTTGACGTTGCTGATTTGCGGTATGACTTTTCCTCGAAATTCAGCAAAGCTCGAAACGCTAAGATCCCCGACTTCTTCAAGAAGTCGGGGATCTGGGATATCTCTCCTAGAGGTGGCTTAATTCTTCTTTGGCTGATTTCGAGTGGGTACTCGTTCCCCACGCTCCAACTTCACCAAAAGACCACCCAAGAGCCACCAAGCGATCGATCCGACTCCAACTATGCCAACTGCAATTTCGGCTGGAACTAGGGCATTTTCACTACCATTCAGAGCCAAGAGCATCGTACCACCCCAGGCGAGTAGAGAGACGATCGCGATCGCAGTTCGAGCCGTTTGGATATTTTTCCACGCGCCGCGACAACTATGGCAATGTTCGGTATGAGAGTGATATCGATCGAGCAACACTTCCGCCGATAATGCTGGTGCTAATGTTTGCCCCGGAAAAGGATCGGCTTGATAATCATTTAGCCACTGACGATAGGCAAAAACTAAGACATCTGCCTTGGTGGGTAAATAGAATGCTCGCTCGAATTTCTCTCCGCCGCCTAGTTTTTCTAGATACCGCTCTTGATGGTGGAGGAAAATTTGGTCGTCTTCGAGGATGGCATTATTATTGATGTGAGAATACCATTGGGGTGTAGCTTTGATGAAAAAAGCGGGCAGCTTGCTGGCAAATTGAAACGGGAATCTCGCGAAAATTCGACATTCACCTTTGCGAGTTGGGGTAGCATAAACTACTGTCATCGTTCGCCCCAATTGCTTGGAAGTGAGATCGTGCCACATCAAATTGGGCGCGATAAAAGTGGTGTCTTGTCTACCCAGTGTACCCTTACGCGGCCCTTCTGCCCAAGTACCTGTAAATCCATTTTTATCTGATGTGACTATTTCCAATTCTACCGGACTAGCGTTCGATCGCTTGCCGACATTTCCATGATGAGTATAGGGTAAATGACTCGGATCCAAGACATTTTCCAGCAAAGTTGCCGCATCATAAGGCAAATCGCGGAAGGTATTCAGCAGTACCCATTCATCCATCACCCCTTCCAACATTGGCAAAATTGGCACGGGAGTATTTGCCGCTCGATCGACTTTCCCAGGATAAATAAATAATAATCCCTGACGTACCGTAGTCGGGAGCGAGGTAGCACAAGCACGGCGGGAAGTTTCCGCCTTACCATCGGGTAACTGTTGGGGAATGCGATCGCAATTACCAGCACCTGTAAATGTCCATCCATGATAGGGACATTCTAACAGCCCATCGGCGGCAATTCTCCCCTCAGACAGTCGCGCCAACCTGTGGGGACACTTATCATCAAAAGCTCGCCATTCGCCCCCCACAGCGTCCCACCAGATGACCAAATCTCGATCGAGTAATGTAAATGCTGTCGGCTTGGACTTGTCCAGATCTTCTACATAATATACCGGATACCAAGCCTCGATCGGGTCGAATTTCGTCGGCTCATCTCCACCTGGAGCTAATTGGTTGAGATCTTTTACTGCTGCTGCGATCATAGTTGCTACCCAGTGCCCGTTTCTTTACACTTCGTTACAGTTAGCATAACAATTCTTCACAGTCGGATGCAAGTCTCGATCGTTTCCAGTGATGTTAGGATTTGGTTATAGATAACTAAACTTAAATATGTCTGCAAGGGATGCTTTTCATGATGCTGTTAGAACGGCTTTAGAACGAGATGGTTGGATGATAACTCACGATCCTCTAACCCTTGAGTTTGGATTGGGTTCGCTCTATGTCGATTTAGGTGCAGAAAGAGTAATTGCAGCCCAGCGAGAAAATGAAAAAATTGCAGTTGAAGTAAAAAGCTTTCTCAGTGGTTCGGCTGTTTCGGAATTTCATACAGCACTCGGACAATATTTAAATTATCGATTGCTGATGCGAGAACAATATCCTGAATATAAATTGTACTTGGCTATTCCATTAAGTAACCCAAGTTGCTACCTATAACCTCAGCGGTTAGAAACCGCTGCTCGTAATGCAAAGTCCGCGAAGGCGGACTAATAAACTAGTCCGCGAAGGCGGACTTTGCAACATTAGCCACGATTTCAATCGTAGGCGTTCTATAGGTAGCAACTTAGGTTAAGTACCTATGATTCTTTCTTTCAACACCGAATCTATGGTTGTGTGGTGCATCTAGATATTAAAGATGGCAAAATCTGGATTCAACACAATGGCACCGAATTTGATATTGCTGTCAAACTTGCCGAGATCGGAATTGACAAGCAAAATATCGTGAATGGATTCCATTCGAGCTATATGCGACAGTTCACAGAATTTGCGGTTGGCTGACAAATAAAGTAATGAGTAGGTTGGGTCGATCCGCTTTCGCGGAGCGTCTCCTATGGAGAAAACCCAACACAGCTTCGTCGTAGGTAATCGAGATCGAACTAAGTACAAGCTTTTTGTTGTGGAACAAGCTCATTACTCAAAGAATCGCGATCTGCTTTCTCAAGAATTATCTTTACTCTTTGCTGCTGCTCCTCTGGCGAAATCCATTCAAACACAATATCATTTTGTTGACCATCGATCGGTTCTGTATGTCCGCGCTCTCCTGACAGAAACACCATTGGAATGCGATCTGGAAAAGCGGCGCAAGTACCATCAAAGCTGTAGTGTTTACAAATTGGGCATCCTATTTTTTGCTGATTCATAATTTATCTACTTGGTGTGTAACTACTTGTTCTTTGTTAAAGATAATAACTAAAGTTCCAAGCCCACGAATCTCAATCGAGTCAAAACCTCGATCGATTAAAAGTATAGTTATTGCTTTTGCTTGCTCATCATCATAAGGAATTTATGAGCGATCCTGAAACCTTAAAAATTCAATGCTGTTCTGAAATATTTTAGGGTTGTTCGATCTAACCATGACTGTCAAAAGCCTGGGTTCTGATACATCTGCATATTGCATGGCATCGTACCTGTTAAACGCCAGATAGAAGCCATTTCCGTAACTATTGACAAGATTGGAATCGAGAATGATTCCCTTTGAGATAATGCTTTCCGCATTCCTGCGGCTAGTCCCATGATAAAAATCTTGCCCTTGGTAGTAGCTATCTTTAGTATATTCGTCCGCTTCAGACTTTGACATCATTGGCTTCCAGTTCACCTGATTTCCTCAATCCAACCACTCAATTTTTTCACATAACCAAGCACGTATCGATCTCTGAAGCCCTTGGATGTGTCTTCTAGCCATGACTCTTCGGCCAGGTCACATAGAAAGTTGTCCCCTGCCCCAAACTCGACTCTAACCGAATCGTACCTTGCTCCGTTTCGACGATTTTTTTGACGATCGCTAATCCAATGCCCGTACTATCACTATTATCCTTACCTGCAAAAGTTTGGAAGATGGCAAAAACTTTTTCGTGATGTTCTGGGGCGATGCCAGGGCCGTCATCTGTGACGATAAATTCATGGCAGTCTGGATGTTCGATCGCCCAAATGTGAAGATGTCCGGTTACCGAAGTATGGTGTTTGATGGCGTTGCTAATTAAGTTGGCAAAAACTTGGCTCAAAAATACGCGCTTAGTCGTAAGCTTTGGCAACGGTGGCTGAATCTCGATTCTAAAGCTCTCTGGCGGAGCGAGGGAGTCGATAATCTCAGCTAGGAGTTCGGCGAGGTCAAAGGTTTCCAACTGAGCTTCTTGTCGCCCTGCACGGGCGTATAGCAGCAGAGAGTCAATCATCAACTCCATCCGTTTGACGCGGGTACGCAGAAGCTGAAACTGTTGCTGATTGTCTGGTGGCAACTGGTCTTCTAAATCTTCTTCAATCCAGACTGACAAGTTGGAAATCGCCCGTAAGGGAGCCTTGAGATCGTGAGAAACGGTATGTACGAAACTGTCTAGCTCTTTGTTGCGTTCGGCTAATGCTAGTTCGGTGGTTTTACGAAGGGATATATCTGCCACTAGTCCGAGCATCCGCGTAGCTACCCCTTGGGCATTGTGATAAATGTACCCACTCGCCCAAATCCAGCGCACCTGGTTATCGGCACGGCGAATTTGGCACTCAAAATCCCAGGGTTCGTTATTGGCGATCGCATATTGGTATTGACGATCGACTTCTGCGCGATCTTTGGGTAGAACATGTTCGAGAAACATGTCGTAAGTCCACTGGGCTAACAGGGATTCGTAGCCAAAAATCAGATCGTGTTGGAGGGAACGGTTCGCTGTCCCATCGGCTAAATTCAAGTCCCAGTCGCCAAACTCGGCTGCTGCTAACAAATAGTTGAGCTTTGCTTTACCTTCTTCGATGGCTGCTTCAGCGCGTTTGCGATCGGTGATTTCTTGGACGACGACATTAATCCCTGCGATCTGTCCGGTTTCATCCCTCAGCGGATAACAATTTTGAATCCAAGTTCGCTCGACTCCAGGAGAAGCTGTAGTTTCACCACTAATTTCGATATTCAGTAGTGGCTCTCCGGTGGTGAAGATGCTCTTGAGGATCGGTTCGTCTTCATCTGCCACACTAGGCACGATTTCGCGCAGCGTGCGCCCGATATGGTCGTCAATATCGATACCATTAATTTCTGCCAGCCGCTGATTGAGGCGGACATAGCGCAATTGGCGATCGAGAACTGTTAGCCCGATAGGTGCGGTTTGATAAATTGCTTCGATTTCCATCAGTTGTCGTTGCACGAGTAATTGACTCTGATGTAACTCTTCCTCGGCGAGTTTGCGCTCAGTGATGTCGGTAGTAAAGCCGATGATATTTATCCTTTGTCCATGCGAATCATACTGAAAATAGTTGCGATCGGATACATATATCCAGTGCCCTGCGGCATGACGGATGCGATATTCGCCCTCAAACCGATCGATCCCCGCTGGAGCCGCCAGGAACTCCGCTTGGGCGCGCTCTATGTCGTCGGGATGCACCCGCTCCATCCACCACTCGCTCGTTGGTAGCGCATCTTCAGCCCGAACGCCCAGCAGATCGAACAATCCTTTGGAGCGATAGACTGTTTGCGCTTGCAGATCCCACTCGTACACCGTCCCCCTTATGGCTAGCATCGCTGACTCAAATCGGGCGTTGCTCTGCTCTAGCTTGGCTTCTGCTTGCTTACGAAGGGATATATCGATCGATACTCCTAAAATCTGTTGGACATCTCCCGCTGGCGTTGTGTTAAATACAGTGCTACGACTGAGTAACCAGCACCATTCATCATTTGCCTGTCGCACTCGGTATTCGATCTCCAGCACTTCGCCAGGGAGAGCCGTGTTGAATTGTGCCTGATACGCCATTGCGCGGGGCAGATCGTCTGGATGCACGATACTCGGCGTGATGTCTGTCCCCAGCTCTTCTAGTTGCTCTGGCGTATAGCCTAGCAGTTCTAGGGAGTGGCGATTGCTATAGATGTTGCGTTGCTCGATGAGATCGTAGACGTACAGCATCCCTGGCATAGTATTGGCGACATTTTCCACGAATTGCTGACTTTCGACCAAAGCAATTTCGGTTTGTTTGCGAAGGGATATATCGAACAGCACCCCGATAAACCGCATGGCTTCCCCCGCCTGGTTGTCGAGGAATCTTCCGGTTGCGGCTAGCCACACGACTGCTCCAGTGTCGGCGCGAACGAACCGATTTTCGCTGCGAAAGATCGATCGATCCCGCTGGGCAGTTTC
>JANOPX010000159.1:0-17890 GCA_031422115.1 Chamaesiphon sp. VAR_4_metabat_408
CCTCACCCCCTCACCCCCTCACCCCTTCCTCATATGACTGAAGCAAGAATTCTGATGTGCGCTCCTCATCATTACGACGTTGATTATGTGATCAATCCGTGGATGGAAGGAAATATTCATCGATCGTCGCGGGAACGAGCAGAAGAACAATGGAATAAGCTTTATGGTATCTTGAAAACATATGCGACGATCGATCTAGTCGAGCCACAAAAGGGTTGGCCGGATATGGTATTTACGGCAAATGCTGGCTTAATTCTCGGCGATACAGTCGTCCTCAGTCGCTTTTTTCATACCGAACGACAGGGTGAAGAACCTCATTTCCAACAGTGGTTTGAAGGGCAAGGTTATAAGGTACATACTTTGCCCAAAAGCTTGCCATTCGAGGGAGCGGGTGATGCGCTAATGGATCGAGGCGGACACTGGCTATGGGCTGGTTATGGCTTTCGATCGGAACTAGATTCCCATGCTTATTTAGCTGACTGGTTGGATGTAGAAGTACTATCGTTGAGATTGGTAGATAGACGGTTTTATCATTTAGATACTTGTTTTTGTCCGCTGACGGATGGATATTTGTTATATTATCCGGCGGCTTTTGACAACTATTCCAATCGATTGATTGAATTGCGCGTTCCGGCTGAGAAACGAATTGCGATCGAAGAAGCCGATGCGGTAAACTTTGCCTGCAATACGGTGAATATCGACAGAATTGTGGTGATGAATAAAATCAGCGATGGCTTGAAGAAGACTTTAGTCGATCGCAATTTTACAGTCATTGAAACACCCCTAAGCGAATTTCTCAAAGCAGGTGGAGCTGCTAAATGTTTGACGCTCAAGGTGACAGAGCCGCACCAAGAGTCGCCCCAGTTATCTAGCATTCAAAGCCGCACGATTCAACTCGAAGGACATCTATTAGACTCTGGCTTGGTAAATCGAGTCTTGGATACCATCGTCGCGGGGGGTGGAAGTTTTCAAGTCGTCAACTTCAATCTCGGCGCGCAAAGATTGGATACCTCTGTGGCGGAGGTAAAAGTGTCGGCACCCGATCGAGTGGTGATGGCCGATATCATGGGACAATTGATCGACCTGGGTGCGATCGATGGAGCTGAAATTATCGCCAACGTTCAGCTAGAAGCCGTAACTCAAGCAGGTGTCGCTGCTGATGACTTCTATGCGACTAATATATATCCTACCGAAATCTCGATCGAGGGTCAATGGATTAAAGTCCAAGGACAACGGATGGATGGTGCGATCGCTGTAACGCATACCCCGACAGGTATCGTCGCTCGCTGCAAACTCCTGCGCGATCTCCAAATCGGTGAATCTGTCGTCGTTGGAAGCGAGGGAATTCGCACCAAACGAAATACCACCACCCTGAAAAAAGTCTCCACCGAAGAATTTAGCTTTATGGGTGCTGGGGTATCCAGCGAAAGGCGAGTAGAATTAGTCGTCGAACAAATTGCCTGGGATTTGCGCCAAATTCGCGATCGAGGTGGTAAAGTTGCTGTTGTCGCTGGCCCAGTTGTGATTCATACTGGAGGCAGCAAACATCTAAATCAACTGATTCGTGAAGGCTATGTTCACGCTCTGCTCGGTGGAAATGCGATCGCCGTGCATGATATCGAACAATCTTTAATGGGCACCTCTTTGGGTGTCGATATGCAGCGCGGTGTCTCCGTACATGGAGGGCATCGCCATCACCTCAAAGCGATTAATACCATTCGTCGCTGTGGTAGTATTGCCAATGCGGTAGAACAAGGCGTATTGAAAAGCGGCGTGATGTATGAATGCGTCAAAAATAACGTCCCCTTCTCCCTCGCCGGATCGATTCGCGATGATGGCCCACTTCCAGATACTAAAATGGATCTAGTCGAAGCACAAGCAGAATACGCCCGTCTAATTGAAGGTGCGGATCTGATTTTGATGTTGTCGAGTATGCTCCATTCGATCGGCGTGGGGAATATGACCCCCGCAGGCGTAAAAATGGTCTGTATCGATATCAATCCCGCCGTAGTGACCAAGTTGAGCGATCGAGGGTCGATCGAGTCAATTGGGGTTGTCACCGATGTAGGGCTATTCTTGAGCCTATTGGTACAACAACTCAATAAGCTCACGGGAGTGGGGAGTGAGGAGTGTGTAGGTTGGGTTGAGCCTCGAAACCCAACGCTCTAGAAATGTTGAGCAACCCAACGCTCTAGAAATGTTGAGCAATCCAACGCTCTAGGAATGTTGCATAATCCAACGCTCTGGGAATGTTGGGTTTCGAGGCTCAACCCAACCTACGAATGTTGGGTTTTCTCTCGCGGGGAGACGCTTCTGCGCAGGCAGAGACTACGCCAACGCGTTAGCGTAGCTTGCGCTTTGCGCTTACGCGGGCTGCAACCCAACCTACAGATGATATGATAAGACACTTAAAATGATTTTATGCTTGAAGTAAAGCCATTCCCGGCGCAACAATCTATGGCAATTTCTACCCGTTATCCAGTTATGGCGATCGGTGGAGCAGAAGACAAAGTAAATGGGTGCGGGATATTGAACGCATTCTTTAATAGTGCAGGGGGAGCGACAGGGACAATCGGGATTATCCCCTGTGCATCCCAAGAACCCAGCGTTGTAGGCGATCGTTACTACCAAATATTTCAAGCGATGGGTGCCCAGCAAGTGCAGATCCTGGATATTCGTCAACCCAAAGAGTGCGACGAAGAGCGGTGGTTGAATATTTTGACAGAATGCACGGGGGTGTTTTTTACTGGTGGAGATCAAATGCGGTTGTGCGATTTGATTGGGGGGAGTGAATTTATGGCATCCGTCAAACAGAGAGTCAAACTTGGGAACCTGGTTTTCGCAGGAACTAGTGCTGGTGCGGCGATTGTGGGTGAGAAGATGATTTCTGGTGGGATCAGTGGAGAATCACCAAATCGATCGCTAGTAGATTTGGCGGATGGTTTGGGTGTTTTGCCCGAATTACTCGTCGATCAACATTTTCACAATCGCAATCGGATGGCAAGATTGATGAGTGCGATCGCTGCTAATCCTGATAAATTGGGAATTGGTATCGATGAAGATACCTGTGCTGCCTTTATCGACGATCGCACTTTTGAAGTCCTCGGTAAAGGTACCATCACAATTATCGATCCGGGTAAATTAATCCATACAAATTATCTGGCGGCTGACAATACATCGCCCCTAAGCCTGCACAATCTTACCGTACATGTGTTGAGTCCTGGCGATCGCTACGACTACCAACATCGAACTGTCTTGCCCTCATTGCAACAATAGGAGTTTTATTTTTAATTACCCTCAGCTTATGCGCCGAGTTAAAATCTTAGCTACCGGGAAGTATCTACCCAAACAACAAGTTACCGATCGCGAAATTGAGTTACGCTTGGGTTTGACTGAGGGTTGGGTAGCCAAAAAATCGGGAGTATTAATTCGGCATTTTGTGGATGGTGAAACGGCATCGATGATGGGTGCATTTGCCGCGAAAGATGCCCTCGTAGCGGCTGGTTTATCGATCGGGGATATAGACTGCATCATCAGCACTAGTAGTATTCCCGAACAAGGCATTCCCTGTACAGCGGCTCTGATTCAGCAGCATTTAGGAGCTGGAGATTCAGGGATTCCTGCGTTCGATATCAATTCTACTTGTTTGAGTTTTGTCACTGGATTGGATACTATTTCCTACTCGATCGCAGCGGGTAGGTACGATCGAGTATTGCTCGTAGCCAGTGAAGTTACAACTGGATTGAATTGGAACGATAAAGAAAGTTGTACTTTGTTTGGTGATGGTGCGGCGGCGGTAATTGTGGCTAAATCTGCCGATTTGGAAAGTTCGCACATTCTCAGCTCGCGGATGGAGACTTATGGCAAAGGCGCACATCTAAC
Source organism: Chamaesiphon sp. VAR_4_metabat_408 (assembly GCA_031422115.1). Lineage (GTDB taxonomy): Bacteria > Cyanobacteriota > Cyanobacteriia > Cyanobacteriales > Chamaesiphonaceae > Chamaesiphon. Next base: position 3,883 of record JANOPX010000159.1, read on the forward strand.
CGAATGTCAGGGTGCGGGCAATAAATATCATCCCCAAGACTATGCAGATCGCCTAGAATCCCTGTTGTTTAGGATGGATGGTCGAGGAGTGTATCGGCTGGCACTAGAGCTGTTGCCGAGCTTTGTAGAGCGGTTGTTGGCACCGACGGGATTGAAGATAGCAGATCTGCAAATGGTCATTCCTCATCAAGCGAGCCTGATGGCGATGCACCTACTCTGCAAGCAATTGGGGATTCCCGAACAGAAATTAATGGTTATTGCCCACAATCATGGTAATACGATGGCGGCATCGATTCCGATGGCACTCCATGAAGCGATCGTCCAATCCAAAATCCAGCGTGGCGATCGCGTGATGCTACTGGGTACTTCTGCCGGATTTTCCCTGGGAGGGATTTTACTTGAATACTAATATTCTGCTCACAGGTGGACGCGCACCTGTCACTCTAGAACTGGCGAGACTCTTTTCAGGGGCTGGGCATAGGGTTTTTGTTGCTGACAGTTTGCCACATCATCTTTGCAGCTATTCGCGATCGGTATTTAAAAACTTTTTAGTTCCCCCACCGAGATTCGATCCGACTGGTTTTATTGATGCTTTAGTAGATATTATCGAGACAGAAAAAATCGATTTACTCATTCCTACTTGTGAAGAGATATTTTATATTGCTCATGGACTCGATCGACTCACTCCTTTGTGCAAAGTCTTGGCGGAACCCCTAGATAAATTGGATTTATTGCATAATAAATGGGAATTTATTTGTCAGGTAAATAAGTTGGGCTTACCAGCACCGAAAACTTGGTTGATTCAATCCGATCTAGATTTACGAGATATCTTAGCAATCCCCACACCCACGAAGATTGTACTCAAGCCTGTCTATTCAAGGTTTGCCACTAATGTACATATTTTAGATCGACCTGTTGGTATGATTCCGGCTTTAGAAATTAATGCCCAAAAAACTTGGGTAGCTCAAGAGTTTATTGCAGGTAAACATTATTGTACATACAGTATTGCCCATCAGGGTAAGCTTACCGCTCATGCTGTTTACCCTACTACTTATACAGCGGATGCTGGCTCTTGTATTTATTTTGAATCGATCGAGCATTCTCAATTATTAAACTGGGTCGAAATATTCGTACTCGATCGACAATTTACTGGTCAAATTGCCTTTGATTTTATCGAAGCTGAGGATGGTACTTTATACCCATTAGAATGCAATCCGAGGGCGATTAGTGCGATTCATTTATTTCGAGTGGACGATCGATTAGATCGAGCATTTTTCAACAATACAGAGCGGCTAATTCAGCCCCAGTTACGCCAGAATTCGATGCTAGCGATGGCGATGATTGTTTATGGTTTGCCATCGGCTCTTTCATCCCAACAATTAGGCGATTGGATGACAAAATTTGGCCAAGGCAAAGATGTTATCTGGCAATTAGCAGATCCAATCCCATTCTTTCATCTATGGGTTGTGCTGTGGCAATTTTGGCAAATGAGCCGCGATGGTAATATCAATCTTCAACAGGCATCTACAAGAGATATTGAGTGGGATGGGGAGGAAATTGGTAAGTGAACGATCGTCAAAAGTTAGCTAATAATTGGTATATAGCTTGTCAATCTAGCGAATTGCGTCAAACAGCTCTAGCGCGAACTATCTTGGGAATTCCGCTAGTTTTATTTCGGGGTAACGATCGAATACCCACTGCTTTATTAGATCGATGCCCCCATCGCAATGTACCTTTATCAAAGGGTTTGGTGATAAACGATCGATTGATTTGTAAGTATCACGGTTGGCAATTTGACGATCGAGGGATTTGTATCAAAGTTCCAGGATTGTGTACTCAGAAAGAAGATAAGCATAGAAATGCAGTTGTCTATCCGACGCTCGAACAAGATAATTTTATCTGGGTGTATTGTCAACTAAATGAGCAACCTCAAACTCAACCATATCAATTTCCCTATTTAAGTACACCAGGCTTTTCGACCTTTTGTTGGCAAATGGAATGTGAGACATCGATCGAGAATGCGGCGGAAAATTTCCTCGATGCTACTCATACTCATTTTGTGCATTCAGGTTTGATTAGAACAGATCGGCACCGCCAAAAGATGACTGTAAAGATTACTCGTTATGGGAATTTGGTAGAAGCAGTTTATTTAGATGAACGATCGATATCTGGATTGATTTATCAGATTTTAGCTCCTGGCTGTCGGGAAGTAACTTCGATTGGTAGGTTTATTTTACCAAGCATCGCTCAATTAGAATACCGTACAGATCGAGATTACAAAATATTTATTTCTCTATTCATCACACCGATTAGAACTAATTTAGTCAGAGCTTATAGCGTCGTCACATTTCGCTGGAATTTACCAAATTGGTTGGGAAGAGTTATCGCTCAACCCTTGTTTTTCAAAACTGCTCAACAGGATCGAGAGATTTTGGCATTACAAACAGCTAATATCGATTTATTTAAAGGGGAAAACTTTGTTTCGACGGAGATAGATATAATGCGTCCGCATATTGCATATCTACTCAAAAAAGCTAGCACGGATAATCTAGATGACTTAGACTTACCAGATTTTGAGAAGACAATTCAGATAGAGATTTAAAATTGAGCATGAATATTTTAGTCACTGGTGCTACTGGTTTTTTAGGAAAACAACTAGCTGTTAAATTGCGTTCTCAATCTCATCAGGTAATCGGATTGGGGCGCGATCGATTTATCGGTCAACAATTAGAGGCTGATAATATCAAATTTTTAGCGATCGATTTGAGAGATAAAGAGGCGATAATTCGAGCTTGTGAAGGACAAGATTATATTTTTCATTGTGGTGCATTATCTTCACCCTGGGGAAAATACTCAGACTTTTATGACACCAATGTTTTAGGTACTAGAAATATTATCCAGGGTTGTCAAACTCATCATGTCAAGAGACTGATTTATGTTTCTACTGCTAGTGTTTATTTTGATTTTGTCGATCGGTTGAATATTTCCGAGCAGACAATTTTGCCAATGCCTGTTAATGCTTATGCTAAAAGTAAACAATTAGCAGAACAAGAGATCGATCGAGCCTATTATCATGGTTTACCCGTAATTACGATTCGACCTCGTGGTATATTTGGGGTAGGCGATACAGCTATTTTACCAAGATTGATTCGGGCAAATAACCGAACTGGTATTCCTTTAATTTATGAAGGAAAAGCCTCGATCGATATCACTTATATTGATAATGTTATCGATGCGTTATTATTGTGTCAATCTGCTCCCGATCGGTTATTAGGCAGGACTTTTAATATCACAAATGGAGAACCGATTTGCGTTATTGATTTATTAGATCGGCTGTTCTCGAAACTCGGTTATCCTTGTAGACTTAGACCAATTTCCTACCGTGCAGTCGATTGGACTGCATCAGCAATGGAATCAATCTCCAATCTACTTTTGGGTGGCAAGGAACCGATTCTGACACGTTATACAGTTGGATTACTAGCCTTTAGTCAGACGTTAGATATTAGCGCAGCAGTGCGAGAATTGGGCTATCAACCTCATGTCAGGATCGAGTCAGGCTTAGACACTTTTGCCCAATGGTGGCAAAAAACGCAAGGTTAAATAAATATTTTTATGTCACTTACAGTCAATTTTTTCAAAGCTGGATACTGTACCCATCCTGAAGCGATCGTTATTCGGGATGGACGCTGGCAAACTGCAAACTTCCCATCTCTCTTTGCCCTAATATCACATCCCAAACATGGCTTAATTTTATTCGATACAGGCTATTCAAGTCGTTTCTTTGCAGAAACCCGCTCCTTTCCCTTTAATTTATATGCGCTGACTACTCCTGTGTATTTTCAGCCAGAAGATAGTGCGATCCATCAATTACAAGCAGCAGGGATAGATGCTGCGGCAATTCGATATATTATAATTTCTCATTTTCACGCCGACCATATTGGCGGGTTGAAAGACTTTTCCAATGCTAATTTTATCTATTTTAATTCTGCATATCAAGCGGTAAAATATCGTCGAGGAATTAATGCCCTTAAAGCTGGGTTTCTATCGGGATTAGTACCGATGGACTTTGAACAAAGATCGATCTTTGTAGAGGAGCGGCAGATCGGATCGTTACCAAATCAGTATGCTCCATTCGATGCTGGTTTCGATTTATTTGGTGATAGTAGTCTACTTGCTGTAGAACTTCCAGGTCATGCAACCGGACAATTGGGCTTATTTTTTATAGATAATAATCATCAAAACTATTTTCTGATTGCTGATGCTTGTTGGCTGAGTCGTGCTTATCAGGAGTTTGTAAAACCGCATCCAATTACTAATTTAATTTCTGCTAATGGGCGAGAATATATAGATACACTCTCAAAAATTCATCAGTTGTATAAATTGAATCCAGATCTAAAAATTATTCCGACTCATTGCTCCAAGACTTGGGACGAATTGAATCAATTATCTCGATCTATATGATGAAAAGTAACCTAACTATCCTTTGGCATTATCTATCGACTAAATATATCAGACGATTCACTCATCGCGATCGACTATTACTATGGCAAGATCGACAAGTGCGTAATTTTCTCACTGAAATTCTGCCCAAATCTAAATTTTATCGAGACTATTATCAAGGCTTGGATATTCGGGAGTGGCGACAATTTCCGACGATCGACAAATCGATAATGATGGCTAATTTTGACGATCTAAATACTGTAGGGATGAGAAAAGATACAGCATTTGAATTGGCAATAGCCGCCGAAACTACCCGCGATTTTAGTTCGACTTTAGATAGTTATACTGTTGGGCTTTCGTCGGGAACTAGTGGTAATCGAGGTTTATTTATCGTCAGTCAACAAGAACAACAAGCATGGGCGGGGACTATTTTGGCAAAAGCTTTGCCAAAATCTATTTTCACATCACAGCGGATTGCATTTTTCTTACGAGCTAATAGCAACCTTTATGAAACAGTTAGTGCTAAAAGGATTGAATTTAATTATTTCGATCTATTCGATCCTGTCGCAAGTCATATCGACAGGTTAAACCAAATTGCACCGACTATTATAGTTGCACCTCCATCAATGCTAAGACTATTAGCTGATGCTCGATCGAATGGCAATCTAAATGTTACCCCAAATGATATTTTTTCAGTGGCAGAAGTATTAGATCCCTTGGATGAGATATATATCCGCGATCGATTTAATTCCACTATCCATCAACTCTATCAATGTACAGAAGGGTTTCTAGGGAGTACTTGTAGCTATGGTACACTGCACCTCAATGAAGATATACTAGTGATTCAGAAAGACTATATCGATCGAGATGCAGGTAAATTTATGCCAATCATCACAGATTTCAATCGGCGAACTCAACCGATTATTCGATATCGATTGGATGATATTTTAACAGAATCTAAAATACCTTGCCCTTGTGGATCTGTCTCGACTGCATTAACAAGTATTGAGGGGCGCAAAGATGATATCTTTTGGTTGTCAGCTCAAATGGGAGAAAAATCGATACCGATATTTCCAGATTTCATCCGTAGAGCAATTACAAGCGCATCCGCTGATATTCAGGAATATCGAGCAGTCCAAAAAAGTCTAGATTCGATCGAAATTGAGTTGAAAGTACCAGCCGAATTACAGGAATCGATCGAGCAACAGGTAGATATATCCTTACGAGATTTGTTTACACGATCGCATTGTCAAATTCCACAGATAAATTATCAAAAATATTTAGTGAGAACTAATCTTCAGCAGAAACTCCGACGGATTCAACGAGAATTTAATCTAGATTCAAACTTATGCTAGATCGAGTCACACTTTACGATATCACAACTATCGATACTCTGCCCTGGCCGGACTCAGAAGTAGCAGATTTGGCAAAAAGATATTGGGTGCCGCTGATGAAGTTGGGTGCTAATTACTTCATTGATAATATCGATACTCAGCCTTTGGCGATCGCTATTGACGATCTAGTTTTACCAGTCACCGTCAACGATCGAGAATCAAGCAATTCTTATGTATGTTCGCCCTATTCACATTATATTACCTATGCTAAGGCAGAACTATATACGTTAAAAAATCCAGGAATCGAGCAATTTCTCGCGCTCCTATTAGATTTGATGGGAGGCATTTTAAAATTGGGCAAGATCGATCGAGTAGTCATCGTCAATAACTGGTTACTTTCAACTAACTTGTACCCGAAGATATCAGCAGTACAGATCCAAGCCATTACCGCTTATCTAAAAGATTCCTTCCCTAGCCACACGATTATATTTAGATCGATCGATACTTACCTCAACAACGATCTACTAGATATTTTCAACCAGAATGACTATCAATCGATCGGCAGTCGGCAAATCTACCTCTTCAACCCAAAAGATATATCGTCGATCGGTAGTAAAATGAGATGGCGACTGAAGCAAGATTTCAACCTAATCGAGCAGCAAGGATATGAAGTAATTGATGGAGAGCAGATTTCGCCTACCGAAATTCCCAGACTTGTCGAATTGTACAGCGCACTATACTTAGAAAAATATTGCGGCAACAATCCCCAATTCAACGCAAATTTTCTAGAACTAGCCCTAAAACACAAAATTCTCGAAATTAGAGCATTACGAAAAGCGGGAAAAATTGATGGAGTGCTCGGCTTTTATGAAATTAACGGCGTGATGACAACGCCACTATTGGGATACGATCCTAGTCTGCCGCAATCTGTAGGGTTGTACCGAATGCTCTCAGCACAATTAACCACTGAAGCCACAAAACGGGGTATGATATTGCATCAAAGTTCTGGTGCTGCTTCCTTCAAGCGGTTTAGAGGATTTGTGCCAAATATAGAATATAGTACTGTATGTTATGGGCATCTAGCTGTTTACCGTCAACTGGTGTGGCGATTATTGGGATTACTCGTCAATGGGATTGCGGTGCCATTGATGAAAAAATACAAATTGTAGACACCCACGATCTTTGCTGTTTCGTTCGCGACATGTAGCCTTGAATACAGAACTGGAGATTTAATTTGAAATTAACTAATAGTATTTAGATCGAAACATTCAACTAGAGTTTGAGTCATGGTGTATCCAGGGTCAATGCTTTAGTAGTATAAATTGGTAGATCCCTACCCATAACACCAAATTTCATTCAATCAACGTCGAATTAGCTAGATCTTATCCCCATACAACTATGAAAATTCTCCAAACCCAAACGCTTCGAGGTCCGAACTACTGGAGCATTCGTCGATCGATGCTGATTCTCGTGCGACTGGATTTGGAGGAACTAGCAGATCGACCATCTGATACTATAAAGGGGTTCTATGATGGTCTGGTGGCGGTTTTGCCCAGTTTGGAAGAGCATTTTTGTTCGCCCGGTTGTCGGGGTGGATTTCTGAGTCGGGTACGAGAAGGCACGATGATGGGGCATATCTTAGAGCATGTCGCGCTAGAACTTCAGACTTTAGCGGGGATGCCAGTAGGATTTGGGCGCACCCGCGAAACAGCCACAGCAGGGGTGTATCAAGTCGCGATCGAGTACCAGATCGAAACAGTCGGTCGATACGCCGCTAGAGCCGCTCTGAGGCTGTGTCAGAGCATTATCGATACGGGGAGTTATGCCCACGCCGAACTCCAAAAAGATTTGACCGATCTAATTGCACTGCGGGATGAAGCCGCAATGGGTGCGAGTACAGAAGCATTAGTCAAAGAAGCTGAGGCGAGGGGGATTCCCTGGATTCATTTGGAGTCGTGCGATATCTTCCAATTTGGCTATGGTAAATACCAGAAACGGGTGCAGGCGGCATTGACTTCTCGTACCAATATTTTAGGGGTAGAGATTGCCTGTAATAAGGAAAAAACTAAAGCAATCCTAGCGAGTATGGGGGTACCCGTGCCCTTGGGGATGACGATTTATTCGTTTGGTGAGTTGAAAGATGCGATCGATCGGTTGGGTGGTTATCCGATTGTGATTAAGCCGCTAAATGGCAATCATGGGCGGGGCATCACCATTGATATTCAGTCCTGGGAGCACGCAGAAATCGGCTACGATCGCGCTCGTGATATATCCAAGGGAATTATTGTCGAACACTACTATCAAGGGCGAGATCACCGGATTTTGGTGGTGAATCATCAAGTAGTAGCAGTAGCGGAGCGAGTACCCGCCCATGTAGTTGGGGATGGGGTCGAAACAATTGCTGCGCTGGTAGAACGTGAGAATCAAGATGTCCGCAGGGGCACGGGGCATGATAACATGCTCACCAAGATCGAGCTAGATGACTCTACCACCGAAATATTGAGCCATCAAGGTTTTACCATCGATACGATTCTGGAAGTCGATCGAGTCTGCTACTTACGGGCAACAGCAAATCTCAGTACGGGGGGCATTGCGATCGATCGAACCGATGAGATTCATCCCGATACAGTTTGGCTCGCCGAAAGAGTTTCGCGGATTATCGACCTCGATGTCGCCGGAATTGATGTCATCACCACCGATATCTCCAAGACTCTCGCCGAAGCAGATGGGACAATTGTCGAAGTCAATGCTGCACCTGGATTGCGGATGCACATCGCTCCGAGTCAAGGAGTGGGGCGCAATGTGGCAGCACCGATTCTCGATATGCTATTTCCCGCTGGAACGCCGACTAGGATTCCGATCGTCGCCATTACTGGTACCAACGGCAAAACTACTACCACTCGGCTGATTGCCCATATTTTCAGCCAGCTTTATCAATCTGTCGGCTTTACAACTACAGATGGGATTTATGTCAGCGATCGATTAATCGAACCAGGCGATACTACAGGGCCACAAAGTGCCCAAATCATCCTCCAAGATCCGACGGTAGATATCGCCATTCTGGAGACAGCCAGGGGCGGAATTCTCCGATCTGGTTTGGCATTCCAACACTGTGATGTCGGCGTGGTATTGAACGTAGCCGCCGATCATTTAGGCATTGGCGATATCGAAACGATCGATCAATTAGCGATCGTCAAAGGGGTCATCGCCGAATCTGTCCATCCCGATGGGTATGCGGTACTCAATGCCGATGACGAGCGGGTTGCAGCAATGGCTGACAAAGTAGTTGGAAAAGTTGCCTATTTCTCGATGGATGCAAATAACCCATTAGTGCGATCGCATGTTGAAGGGGGAGGGATTGCGGCAGTTTATGCTCAAGGCTACATCACCATTCTCCAACAAGATTGGGTGCATCAAATCGAGCATGTAGAGCGGGTACCCCTGACTTTGGGCGGACGAGCACCATTTATGATTGCCAATGCCCTCGCAGCCAGTTTAGCCGCCTTTGTGCAGGGTGTAAATGTCGATCGGATTAGAACCGCACTACAGAGCTTCCGCGCCTCGGCAGCACATACCCCAGGGCGGATGAATTTATTCAATCTCGGTCACTATCATGTGCTCATAGACTACGCCCACAATCCGGCTGGATACGCTGCTGTAGGTAGCTTTGTCCAAAATTGGGATGGCACTACAGTTGGCGTAATTGGCGGCCCTGGCGATCGACGAGATGAGGATTTGGTAGAATTGGGCAAGCTTTCGGCAACCTTCTTCGACGAGATTATCGTCAAAGAAGATGAGGATCCCAGAGGGCGCAATCCAGGTGAAGTAGCCGAACTAATCGTTTCGGGCATCGCCACAAATCATACTCCAGTCCCCCACACCATTCGCCTAAATGAGGCTGAATCGATCGAATGGGCATTAGACAATGCTCCCGAAAACGGTTTGGTGACAATCTTCGTGGATAGTGTCAGTCGGGTAATCGCCCAGATTATGTCTCGCAACCCAATTATGGACGCAGAGGTTCCAGTTGCTACGGAATTAAAATCTGAAAATTCTCCCATGTGGGATGCAGTTGCCCCTAGTAATAATGGCAAAAAAAAGAAGCAGAAAGTGATTTAGAGGTAGGTTCTAGATGTGAATGTCTGTGAAATGATGCTTCGACAGAGATAATCCATCTCTGTAGAAGCATCCCGTAGTCCCTTGACCCCACCCCAGCCCTCCCCTTGCCAAGGGGAGGGGGCATGAGCTAGCCCTATACTTGGATACCATGTATGCACAAGTCGGCTAGAATTCAGTCTCGATGGATTTACGCCTCCAAGCCCCCTTTCCAAGGGGGCTTTCACTCCCTCCCCTTGCCAAGGGGAGGGCTGGGGTGGGGTAAAAGGACTACGCAGCAACTCAAACAGACTTATTGTAGATACCATAGCCAGCCCTAGGAGAGAGAGTACCCCTGCTAATGCGAGCATCTCCCCATCCCACAAACCAACAAAGCGGCAATACACCCAACCCACCGTCTCAAACTACATATGCTTTGAGGGGGGGGTTCTGCGAATGCAGAGGCTACGCCAACGGGGGGGACACTCCCCCCAGATCCGGGTTTTGCCCACACCAGCAAACTTCGCAACCCACAAGTATTTATCATTTACCCCTCCGCTTAGTACAAATAGTCACCTTAACAGGGGTAGTTTCCAACGAAGAATTGGAGGGTACATTTAGTGAATCTGAATAGTTAAAAGTTAAAAGTTCATACACACCTATTCTGTGGGCAAATTTTCCAATGATTACCAATCAACCCCGTTCGATTTCTGCATCAACTTGTCAAGAGCAAACCCAAACCATCGCCCGCCAACTACTCGCCGCCACCACCGAAAAGAGATCGATCTTCGCCAAAGTCCGCGATACATTCCGCTGGGATGACAAGCTCCTGAGCTGGACAATGGATAACCCCAGTTTGCGAGTACAATTATTCCGGCTGATTGATTGCTTGCCATCCCTGACAACCAAAGCCGAAATCGCCGCCCACCTGCAAGAATATTTGAGCGTTCCCGACGTAGAATTGCCCCAAGCACTCAAAGGATTGCTCAATTTTACCGCTGCTGAGTCCATGCCGGGACAAGTCGCCGCAACAACCCTCTCCACCGCAGTCGAAACCCTCGCCCGCAAGTACATCGCCGGGGAAAATATCCAGCAGATCCTCAAGAGCATCGAGCAAATCCGCAAACAGTCGATGACATTTACGATCGATCTCCTCGGAGAAGCCGTCATCACTGAAGTAGAAGCTCAATCTTACCTCGATCGGTATCTAGAATTGATGGGACAACTCACCTCAGCCGCCCAAAAATGGTCAGATAAAGCTGACGGAGTAGATTTACCTCAAGTCCAAGTTTCCGTCAAACTCACCGCCTTTTATTCCCAATTCGACCCCCTCGACGTAGCAGGCTCCCAAGCCAAGGTCAGCGAACGCATCCGCATTCTGCTCCGTAAGGCTCAGGAAGTAGGGGCGGCTGTACATTTTGATATGGAACAGCATCGTTACAAAACAGCGACCCTACAGGTGCTTAAACCCCTGCTGATGGAAGCGGAGTTTTGCGATCGCACTGATATCGGGATTACCCTCCAAGCATATCTCCGAGATAGTTACCAAGATTTGAAAGATTTAATCATTTGGGCACAACAGCGGGGCAAACCAATTTCGATTCGGTTAATTAAAGGGGCTTATTGGGACCAGGAAACTATTATCGCTCGGCAAAATCATTGGCCTACACCTGTATATAATCATAAGTCCTCAACCGATGCCAATTTCGAGCGGATGACCCAATTATTACTCGAAAATCACGAGTATCTATACGCGGCGATCGGCAGTCATAACGTGCGTTCCCAGGCTCATGCCCTCGCCATCGCCAAAGACCTCAATATTCCCCCCCGCCGCCTCGAATTTCAAGTCTTATATGGGATGGCAGATAATCTCGCCACCGCCATCGCCCAAGCGGGTTATCGGGTGCGGGTATATTGTCCCTATGGAGACTTGATTCCGGGGATGTCTTATCTGATTCGACGGTTGTTGGAAAATACCGCCAATAGCTCATTTTTGAAGCAAAGCGTTTCAGAGCAACCCCTTGAAGGACTATTAGATGCGCCTGTTTGGGGTGAGGGTGATGAGGATGGGAGTCAAGTCCAACTTACCCCCATCGCCTTGCCCACAGCCACTGTCACCCGCATAGATCCAGCTCCAGATACCGACTATGCGATCGAACAATTGCGATCTACGGCAAATACCGCCCTCGAATCAGTCAGAAAACAGTTGGGGCAAACCTATCAGCCGTTAATTAATGGCGAACGAGTGCAGACAACTAAGACGATTTCATCTGTCAATCCCTCGAATCCGACAGAAGTAGTCGGATCGATCGGTCAAATCGATATTCCCCAAGCAGATCTAGCTATATCCGCCGCCAAAATTGCCTTCAAAACCTGGCAAAATACCCCCGCAAAGGAACGCGCTACCATCCTCCGCCGAGCGGCAGACTTACTCGAAGCACGTCGCCACGAACTCAATGCCTGGATGGTATTTGAGGCTGGTAAACCCCTCCCCCAAGCAGACGTAGAAGTATCGGAAGCAGCAGATTTTTGTCGGTATTATGCGGCGGAAATGGAGCGATTGGATGCCGAAGTTGTTTATGATGTGGCTGGGGAAACCGATCGATATTTCTATCGCCCCAAAGGGATAGTTTTAGTTATTTCGCCCTGGAATTTTCCCCTCGCCATCCCGATGGGCATGACTGTCGCCGCCTTAGTTACCGGAAACTGTGTCTTGCTCAAACCCGCCGCCGTAACCTCGGTAATTGCGGCTAAATTAAGTGAGATATTAGTCGATGCGGGGATACCCAAAGGGGTGTTCCAATACGTCCCTGGTAGCGGCTCGACAGTAGGTGCCCACCTCGTCAAACATCCAGATGTACAGGCGATCGTTTTCACTGGTTCCCAGGAAGTCGGCTGTGAAATCTACGCCAGTGCAGCTATCCTCCAACCAGGGCAAAAGCACCTAAAACGGGTAATTGCTGAGATGGGCGGCAAAAATGCGATCGTCGTCGATGAAAGTGCCGATTTAGACCAAGCGGTACAGGGCATCGTAGCATCAGCTTTTGGCTACAGCGGTCAAAAATGTTCTGCCTGCTCCCGCGTGGTGGTGTTAGCACCGATTTATGATGCAGTGGTAGAGCGACTAGTAGCCGCCACCAAATCCTTGAATGTGGGTAATGCTGACAATCCTAGTACAAAAATCGGCCCAGTCATCGACAAAGCCGCTCAAACACGGATTCGCGAGACGATCGCCACAGGCAAACTAACGGCTAATCTCGCCCTAGAGCTGCCCGCACCTGAAATAGGCTATTTCGTCGGCCCAGTCATTTTCACCGACGTAGACCCCCAATCTAGCCTCGCCCAGGAAGAGATATTTGGCCCAGTATTATCAGTCATGAAAGCTGATAACTTCGATCGAGCGATCGAGATCGCCAATGGTACCAATTTCGCCCTCACAGGTGGACTTTATTCCCGCACGCCTTCCCATATCGATCGCGCCAAAGCCGAATTTGAAGTCGGAAATCTCTATATCAATCGCACGATTACCGGAGCAATTGTCGCCCGCCAACCCTTCGGCGGTTACAAATTATCCGGCGTTGGTTCCAAAGCTGGCGGTCCCGATTATCTCCTCCAATTTCTCGACCCCCGCACGGTGACAGAGAATATTCAACGCCAGGGATTTGCACCGATCGACGGGATAGATTAATAATTTCTTGCTGCATTGAGAGTGTGTATTTAACACAGAGTGCTAGGTGGGTCCCCCGCCCAGCAGTACACAGGGGATTCACAGAGGACTCACAGAGGAAGATTCTAAGTTTTTCGCTGGGATGGGAGTAAGTGTAATACGGTTCGGTTAAATCAATATCCTAGTCCGCGAAGGCGGACTTCGTATCACTAGCCGCGATTTCAATCGCGGGCTAACCGAACCGTATTGGGAGTAAGTGGATATATGAAAAAAGCCCCAATATTTATTGGGGTTTTTTTTAGAAAAAATAGTTTAAAAGTGTTACGTACCCTCTAACCCACATTCCGCACTTCAGTTTTCACGACAAGTACTTAGATTGATTTGTTACTTGTTTTAAAAATAGATACGCAGACAAAAGACTAAACCAGCGTTAGCCTAATGTTACAATTGAAATATTTAGATTAGGATAAAA
>JANOPX010000160.1:0-28595 GCA_031422115.1 Chamaesiphon sp. VAR_4_metabat_408
GGGGGGGGGACACTCCCCCCACCCGACGGGGGGTCTGGGGGTCGGAACCCCCAGATCCGGGTTTTTCCCACACCAAAAAAATTCGCAACCCACAAGTATTTGTCGTTTACCCCTCCGCTTAGTACAAATAGTCACCTTAACAGAGGTAACTCACCAACCTTAAACGGTGACGATCCAGTTCTAAATATTGGGCATACTAAATTTAATAGGTCGATTTAGACCTAAAATTATCGTGTGCCAATCTAACCGTATGGCACAATAAATAAAGTAGATCTAATGTCTACCTCCGCTGCTCATTTGATGGCTTACTCATGCAGGATTCCAGCCAAATTAATTATTTCGGACAACGCATTCTTCAGATTATCCAGCCCCTAGTTGCTGGGAAAGAATCTGGTGCTAATGGCGATCGTCGTCAAATGCTGGCAAGCCTTGCCCAGTCTGTGGCTGACAACTTTGCCGCAGATGGCTGTTGGTTGTTGCAATATCCTTCACCAAATGTGATGCGGATTCTCGCCAGTGCCTGTAGTAGTCATCGTACCAAAGGAATTGAAGACAGGCTCTCAGAATACACTCCACCGAACGCTCTCAAGCCGACGATGTGGCAAATGCCCCTTTTGCCCGACTATCATGTGATCGTTGTGAATACTTGCTACCAACAGCAGGTAAATGGCTGCTTGATGCTAGCAACTAAGGGCGTAGAATGGTACCCAGAAACTAAGCTAATCCTCCAAATTGCTGCCGACTATATTGCCACAGCCTTGGTGCAAGAAGAGTTGCAGCAACAAGCTCAAATTGCCCAAATCTATCCAGCACTACATTACCATCTCACTCAAGCGATCGTCGAAAATCAAGATATCGATCGCTTATTTGAAATCGCTGTCTCCGATATGGTAACAGCTCTCAAACTCAAGCGCGGCTTGGTACTAACTCTCAAATCTAACGATCCGAGCAAACAACGGCATAATATCCTCGAACAATCAAATCATCGATATCTCCCAGAGCCTGATGATTCGGGCGCGCTTGTACCACGCAATACCTCCCAGCTAGTGGTGAGCAATGCCCGCACTCCAATTCAGATTGTCACCATTGTGGATACCCGTGATGACGACTTACCGCCATTACCCTCATCCTTCCTGCTCGAAAATTCTTACTTTTGCCAACAGGCATTAGTTGCTGCGCCCAAACCCCAGATTTTTGAAGGGATTCAAAAGCTCGGTACGCCGATCGATCGCCAAATCTTTCAAGACGATCTCTTACCTAGTATCGCTATGATTCCCCTGATGGGATCGGCTATTCCCGATCGATCTCCCGCTGCGGCTCTATGGGGCTGGTTGGTGCTCCAACACCACGAGCATCGCCGCTGGCACCCCGTCGAATTGAAACTGCTCCAATCGCAGATCTGTCAAATTGCCCTCGCCAGAATCCACAAACAAGCCCTCAGTCAAGCCCGCACCGCCGTCGCCAATCGCACCTCCCAAGTCCAAACCAGCCTCCAAATCCAAGCAAAGCTCCACGATGCTGGGCGCAAGCGGATGGAGAAGTTGCGACAGGCAAACCAGCTCAAAGATGAGTTTATCAATACTGTCAGCCACGAATTGCGGACACCCCTGACTAGTATGCTCCTCGCGATCGAAATGTTGCGTCAACCCAGCATCGATGAAGATCGCCGCCAGCAATATCTCAACATCTTGCACGAGCAATGTCAGCGGGAAATCAAGCTAGTCAACGATTTGCTCAAACTGCAACAACTAGAATCTCAGGAAATAGAATTGCGCCCCCAGCCGATTTTACTCGATCGGTTTATCTCCGAACAAGTGAATGCGATCTCCGATCGATGGCTCCCCAGCAAAGGCTTGGAAGTAGTTGTCAATCTGCCTCAGACATCCCCCAAAATCGATACCGACGCTGATAGCCTCCGCCAAATTTTGGAAGAATTGTTGGTAAATGCGGGCAAATTTGCCCTCCCCAAAAGTACCGTCGAAGTCTGGGTTTCCGCTACCAAAAACGAAGTAACATTACAAATCGCCAATCTGAGCAAACAAATTCCCGCCCAGGATTTGCCCAACCTATTTGAAAAATTTCGCCGGGGTACTGGCACCACCCAACAAGCGATCGCTGGAACTGGCTTGGGGCTAGCCTTAGTCAAGTCTCTCGTGGAACATTTGCAAGGTACCATCGAAGCAACCAGCAACCCGATCGATGAAACAGTCGCCAAAACCTGTTTTACGATCGTCATTCCAACTGTACTCGATGGTCACTAGCTTGAGGATACAGCATGTGGAAATTAGGACAACAACGGCAATTACCCCCATCAGTTTTACCCCCACCTGTGCCGATTGCCAGGAATGCCCCCAGCCAGAGATTTCGGTGGCAACGAGCTAGGTATTCTCCCCTAGCTAGACAATTCGACATTTTCACCGCTGCGACAGGTCTGGGGCTATCTATGAGCCGAGATCTATTGTTCCCTACCAAGAACGAGCGACATCATCGCCGCCGCGCCCAAAAATTGGTGAATACCCTGATCGGTTTGGGGCCAACTTTTATTAAGATCGGTCAATCTTTATCGACTAGGGTGGACTTTTTGCCCCCGACTTATATCGAAGCTTTGGGGCAATTGCAAGATCGAGTACCTGCATTTAGTTCTACAGAAGCGATCGCGATTATCGAGCATGAATTGGGTCATAAGATCGGTACTTTATTCGCCCAATTCGATCCCATTCCCCTGGCGGCGGCTAGTTTGGGACAGGTACATAAAGCTAAATTGCGATCGGGCGAAATAGTTGTCATCAAAGTTCAGCGGCAAGGTTTGCAGCGGTTATTTGACTTAGATTTCAAGATTATCGATCGGTTATTATGGTGGGTCGATCGACTGCTTCCTTGGACGAAAGAATATGGCGTTCGGGCGATCTATTCAGAATTTTTCAAACTGCTATTTCAGGAAATCGACTATACCCATGAAGGTCAAAATGCTGACAGATTTACGTCAAACTTTAAAGCAAATAAATTAGTCATTGCTCCACATATTTACTGGCGATACACCACCAGTAAAGTATTGACAATGAGCTACTTACCGGGGATTAAAATTGACGATCGAGCAGCCTTAGAAGCTTGTGGTTTCAATCCCAAACAAATAAATCAAATTGGTATTTGTTGCTATCTCAAACAGCTACTAATCGACGGCTTCTTTCAAGCAGATCCTCATCCCGGCAACATGGCAATTACCCCCGATGGTAAGCTAGTCGTTTATGACTTTGGGATGATGGCAGAATTGAAATCTCTTGCCAAAGGTCAAATGATTGAGACCTTTTGGGCAGTACTGAAAAAAGATAAAGCTGTCGTAGTCGATCGATTAGTCGATCTAGGTTTGATCGTGCCTGGGGAAGACATGAAACCGATCGAAGATGTGATCGAATTTTTGCTCCAACGTTTTACAGATCGACCAGTTGATGTGCGAGAATTCAACGAAATCAAAACAGAACTACTCGAACTATTCGCCATCCAACCCTTTCGACTCTCGCCAGAGATGACCTTTATTCTCAAAGCATTAGCTACCCTCGATGGTATCGCCCGAACTCTAGATCCAGAATACAATCTCGTCGTCGCCGCCCAACCATTTATTCGGAGTATAGCAATTTCCGAACGAGGAAGTATCATTACCCAATTTGGCAGACAAGCCAGCGGTTATCTCAAGTATAAACTCCAACAACCCAATCCCACTCAAGTATTAATCCAACGCTTGGAACAACGTTTAGAACGTGGCGAAATAGCAAGTTCCAAGCGATCGAATCTCACCGATAAATCAATCCAACGCCTATATTTAGCCATCCAAAATCTGATCTATCTCTGCCTAACTGGATTTAGTTCTATCGCCGGAATACTACTATTATCCACCCACCCAATTTGGTCTTTATCTCTTTGCGGAATCGGTATTATTGGTGCATTTATTTGGCTGCGCTCTTCACTCAGTCTCGTCATGAAAAGATAAAGCTAAGGGATTTTGGATTTTGCGACTGAAATCACGCGGAGGTTCCCTCCGCATGTGTTTCAGTTAAGACGGATTTTGGATTGAAGAGATAATATATTCACCCGTCCCCCCGTCCCCCCCTCCCCCCCTCCCCCCGTCCCCCCCTCCCCCATTGCAATCCCCTGTCGTTCCCTGTAAAATTTGGATGACTTGATAAGGAGGAATATGTCTAAATTATTGTCAGGAATTGCGATCGCTACCTTGCTCATCAGCTTGACGGGTACGACACAGGCTCAAGTACCGCCAGCATCGCCTACACCCACCCCCCAATCTCAACCAGCAGCTCCAGTACCTTCGACAGCAACTACGCCCGATTTGAGCTTGCTGAGTAAGGCTGTAGGGGTATTTTGGCAAACAGATCGAGCGGAAACAAAGTCCCAGATGACGATCGATGTAGCCGCAGATGGTACAAAAATCAAAATGTACGCTCAGATCGAGACAATCGCTCAGATTGGTAATAAGTTCGTTACGAAAATAACATTTGCAGCCCCAGGGGAATCGACCAAATCCACTTATAAGATTATTTCAAATGGTAAAAAGGTCTGGATTTATCGTCCAGATAGTCGTCAATATATGGAGACTACTTTTGCAAAATTTAATGATAGCTCTGACTCATTTTGGATTGGTACATCTTCCTTTTTATTTACCAGCCTAAACGAAGCCGAACGCCGAGACATGGTAGGTACTTTTGGCGATCGAAACATTCTCGCGACCGTACTTAAAGGTCAATCTGGAGATCTACAAGGGCGCAATCAACAACTTGATGGGGAGGAGTTATACAACTATTCTTATGAAAACAAGACCGAAAATTGGACATTCAATGGATTGATTCAACCTCAAACAGGTGTCCTCAAGCAAATTGAAATTGCTGGCAAAAGCAAAGGAATGACCTTCTCTATCTCTGACAAAATTATCAGCCGTAATTCTCAACCTAGCATTTCTACCAAAACTTTCAAATTTTCACCCCCAAAAGGAGTCAAAAAAGTCAAGTTATTGGAGATCGATCCGTTCAATTTCAAATAACAAAACAAGCTGTACCGATCCTAAATGAAAATCGAGGCTGATGTAGGGTTTAGTAGAGGCTGTTTGAAAAGTATGATTTATTGCTCTTCAACGCTAGAAGATTCCCTCCCTTATGATTTAGTTTTCAAATCTTATCCACTTATCTCAATTTACTACCAATTACTAATCGACGAATATGTCTAAATTATTACTTTCAGGAATTGCGATCGCACTCATTAGCTTGGCTGGAAATACTCAAGCTCAAGTACCTCCAACCACAACTCCTACGCCCCAATCTCAACCTGCATCGCCCATTTCTACCCCAATAAAAGTGACAGACTTACCATTACTGACTAGGGCTATCGGTAAATTTTGGCAAACAGATAGGGCTGAAACTGAATCACAGATGGAGATCGAGTCATCTGACGGAAAGGTAAAAACTAAATATTTGGTATCCGTTAAAACGATCGCTAAAGTCGGCAGAAAATTTCGGTCGGAATTAACCATCAATCGAGTCGGTCAAACATCAAAAATTAAATATACGATCGTGTCTGATGGAGCAAAAACCTGGGTTTACAGACCAGATACTCGTCAATATACTGAAACTACCAGCAGCGAATTTTACGGAAAGTCTTCGGCTTCGATGATTGGCTTATTTTCAATCACTTTTGTTAGCCTGGATGATGAGAAAAGACAGGAATTAGTTACCGATATATTAGGTGAAAACAATCGAATAGTTTCACTAGAAAATTTCAAAGATTTGCAAGTACGTCAGCAGCAAGTTGACAAGCAAAACTTATCTGTATATACATATAGCGATCGCGATGAGGTAGGAATCAGTGGTTTTATCAATCCTCAAACAGTAATGTTCGAGCGAATTGAATTTAAGTTCAAGGATAACCAAAACCGGATTGAAATGGTGGAGAAAATGATTAAGCGTAACTCCCAACCCGTTATTACAGACAAAACCTTTACTTTCTCACGAGCCAAAGGAGTTAAAAAAGTAAAATCATTACAAATCGGGGCATTCAAACTCTAATCGAATTTATACTCTAAACGGTTAAGATATGGACTTTCTAGAATTACCCCAGATCCAAAGGCTTCTCCCTAAGCGCAAAGCGCAAGCTACGCTAACGTGCAGCGTCTCGTTCCGAGAAGAAGCCTTTGGATCTGACTCCTAGCCAATCGATTCGCAAAGTCTAATCTTTAGCCGTTCGCAGTATACATAATTCCGGGTACCCAGCCCAACTTAAGACTAATGGAGTTGCTGAATTGAGGTATGAATTCGGAGCATGTCCATAGCATGATATGGACGTGCTCCGAATCATCTGCATTGGCTGCTGCGGAAAGTCAGGCATATGGCGGAATAATTGCGTTCATGGCTGACAAATTAGAATCAATGTCATATTCTATACAATGGATAACCTATGGTTGCTTCTTGTATAGAATATGACATTGAATACTCAGTCAGTCCCCAGTCGTAAATGTCCATTGTGCCATCGCCAAGAGATTACGCGCTCTCAGAGGAGTGGCTTAGTAGATCGAGTACTTTCCCGATTGAATAACTATCCCTATCGTTGTCACAATGAGGAATGCGGCTATCGATTCCGTGCTTTTGGGCAAAGATAATCTCTGTCGCTGACAAATTAGGGACTATCGAATAAGCTATATTATAAGTAACCTCGATTTCCCTATTTGTAATGCGTATGACAGCCAACACTGAAGCAGTCGCTATTCGTAAGTGTCCAAAATGTGGTAGCCAAGATACTACTCGCTCTCAGCGGGTTGGTTTGGTAGATCGGACACTTTCGTTGTTGAATAATTATCCCTACCGTTGTCACAGTAACGATTGTGGCATTCGATTTCGCGCCTTTGGACAAAAATAATCGAGGCTGATTTTATTTCTCAGCTACGAGCATAGGCGGTGCTGTCTCAGGATCGATCTTCGGTACGATTTTTTCGATCTTGGGTGGCTTTTTGGCGAATGTCAACACGCGCTCTAGGCAATCTACATAGATTGTATCACCTTCCCCAAAGGTGTTCTCTAAGATCTTGGTGGCGATCGGATTTTGGAGTTCGCGTTTGATAGCGCGTTTCAATGGTCTGGCACCATAGATCGGATCGTACCCTACATCGGCGAGATAATCTTGGGCAGCGGGGGATAATTGGATCTGGATTTTTTGCTCCGAGAGCATCCGCTCGATGTGGCGAATTTGGATGGTGACGATTTGGCGGAGTTCGGTTTTCTTGAGTGGTTCAAAAATGGTTAATTCGTCTACCCGATTGATAAATTCGGGACGAAAATGAGATCTGAGAGCGGTTGTCACTTGTTCCTGCAACTCTTGTTTTTGGTTGGGATTGTGGCTGGGATTGAGGAGAGTACTCATGATTTGTTCGCTCCCAATATTACTCGTCATGACGATTACCGTATTGCAAAAATCTACAGTTTTGCCCTTAGAATCGGTGATGCGTCCGTCGTCTAGGACTTGTAAGAGAATATTAAATATATCGGGATGGGCTTTTTCTACTTCATCAAATAACACTACGCAATAGGGTTTGTGGCGAACGGCTTCTGTCAATTGTCCCCCATCTTCATGCCCTACATATCCAGGGGGGGCACCAATTAGACGAGCGACGGCGTGTTTTTCCATGTACTCCGACATATCCAAGCGCACCATTGCTTCATCGCTATCAAAGAGAAATTCCGCCAGAGCGCGGGCGAGTTCGGTTTTCCCTACCCCTGTCGGCCCCATAAACAGGAAAGATCCGATCGGGCGATGAGGATCTTTCATCCCCGCACGAGCACACCGAATTGCGGCGGAGACAGCTCCCACAGCCTCTTGTTGGCCGATGACTCGTTGATGCAGGTATCCTTCAAGTTGGAGCAGTTTCTGCCGCTCTGAGGCGAGGAGACGGTTGACTGGGATGCCCGTCCATTTGGCGACGATTTCGGCGATGTCGCTGTCGGATACTTGCTCGCGCAGGAGGGTGGAACCTTGAACTTGGACTTCGGCGAGTTGTGCTTCTTTGGTTTCTCGCTCCTGTTGGAGTTTTTCGAGGTTGCCATATTTGAGTTGAGCGGCGGTATTTAGATCGTAAGCGCGTTCGGCTTGTTCGATTTGGACGCAGATTCGACCCTCTTCTTCTTTGAGAGTTTTAATACCGTCAAGCAGTTGTTTTTCACCTTGCCATTGGTGGGTAAGTTCGCCCTGTTTGATTTTGAGCGTGTCAATTTCGAGGTCGATTTTGTCGAGCCGTTCTTGGGTGGAGCGATAACTTTCGCCTCGGAGATTTTCGCCTTGGAGGGAAAGTTTCTCCATTTCCAATTGCATGACGCGACGATCGATCGATTCGAGTTCGGCAGGTTTGGAAGTGATTTCCATCTTCAGTTTTGCGGCTGCTTCATCGACGAGATCGATCGCTTTGTCTGGTAGAAACCTGTCTGCAATATATCGATTTGATAAAGTAGCAGCGGCTACTAGTGCGGTATCGCTGATTTTTACCCCATGATGAACCTCATAGCGTTCTTTTAGTCCGCGTAGGATTGAGATAGTATCTTCGACGCTAGGTTCGTTGACTTGTACTGGTTGAAAGCGACGTTCGAGGGCGGGATCTTTTTCGATATATTTGCGATATTCATCGATCGTCGTCGCACCGATACAGCGCAATTCTCCCCGCGCTAACATCGGCTTGAGCAGGTTTCCCGCATCCATCGCCCCTTGATTGCCACCCGCACCGACGACGGTATGGAGTTCGTCGATAAATAACACGATTTGTCCGGCAGATTCGGTGACTTCTTTGAGTACCGATCGCAACCGTTCTTCAAATTCTCCTCTCAGTTTAGCACCTGCAATCAAGCTACCCATATCGAGAGAAATTAGGGTTCGATCTTTGAGAGATTCAGGCACATCTCCATTGACAATGCGTTGCGCCAATCCTTCGGCGATGGCGGTTTTACCTACTCCTGGCTCCCCAATTAACACGGGGTTATTTTTTTGCCGTCTGGATAGTACTTGTACCACCCGACGAATTTCTTCATCGCGACCGATCACTGGATCCATTTTCCCAGCTCTTGCCGCTTCGGTCAGATCTTTCCCATATTTCGACAGCACATCGCTAGTCGCTTCAGCAGTTTGGGTAGTTACCTTCGGCGTGCTACCCCGCAATTGCTTGATAGCAGCTTCGAGTTGAGCCTTGTCAAAATCAAACGCCTTTAATAACCTGCGGCCGATCCGATCGTCCTCTTGCAGAGCTAAAATCAGATGATCCACAGCGATAAACCCATCATCCCAACTAGCCCGCGCTGCTTCCGCTCTATCCAGCAACAAATCCAAACCTCGCCCCAGATACAAATCGACAATTTGATTTAATCTCGGTTGACGAGAGGCAAATTCTTCAAGTTGTCGCGCCAATTTGTCCGGATCTACACCGACGCGCGTTAAAATCTTACTAGCTAGATCTTGCTGTTCGATCAGAGCGATCGCTACATGCTCTACTTCCAACTGTTGATTTAACGATCGTCTGGCTACTTCCTGCGACTTGATAATTGCATCCCAGGCTTGCTCTGTAAATTTTGTAGGGTCAGTCGGCTGCATCGGGGTGAGGTCGAGATTAGACTATGCTTGTCTGTCCAGTATATCAATCTCTGCTCATGGATCTCTAATCCGATCGATAATTCCATCACCACTCTAACCCACTCTCTGTCTTATAAAGGTGCTTCACTTGGGGAAACCCCAAGATTGCACTTTCCGCTGCGATCTCCTTTCACTCCTCTTACTCTGCGCCTTCGGTAATACCTCGCTTCCATAGGGTAAATACCGATCCATCTCTAGTAGCCAGACTCATTACAATATATAGGTAACGAGGAATTATATTCCCCGATTACCCAGACAAAATTTTATCCCCCCGTCGCACTATGCAACCCAACAACCCCCAGCAATTTACGGAAAAAGCTTGGCAAGCGGTGACACAATCTCTCGATATTGCCAAAACCACTCAACAGCAGCAGATGGAGTCAGAGCACCTGCTCAAGGCACTAATCGAACAGGATGGTTTGGCGACTAGTATCATCAGTAAGACGGGGGTGAATCTGAGTCAATTTCGCCAAGGAATCGATAATTATCTTCAGAAACAGCCAAAGGTATCGGGGACGATTAGCTCGGTATACTTGGGGCGGAGTGTAGATACTTTACTCGATCGAGCGGAGCAGTTTCGCAAAGACTATGGTGATGACTTTATCTCGATCGAGCATCTCATCTTATCCTATCCCCAGGACGATCGATTCGGCAAGCAATTCTTCGCCGATTTTAAACTAACAGAAACGAAATTAAAAACAATTGTGACCCAAATTCGGGGCAGCCAAAAAGTGACCGACCAAAATCCTGAAGGCAAATATGAATCTCTCACCAAATACGGTCGAGATTTGACTGAGGCTGCTCGTCAAGGTAAATTAGATCCAGTAATTGGTCGCGATGATGAAATTCGCCGCACCATCCAGATCCTCTCACGACGAACCAAAAATAATCCCGTGTTAATTGGCGAACCTGGTGTGGGTAAAACTGCGATCGCCGAAGGTTTAGCCCAGCGAATTATTAGCGGTGATGTACCCCAATCTCTCAAAGATCGGATGCTTATCTCCCTCGATATGGGTGCCCTAATTGCCGGGGCAAAATATCGCGGTGAATTTGAAGAAAGACTCAAAGCTGTCCTCAAAGAAGTAAGTGATTCTCAAGGTCTAATCATCTTATTTATCGATGAGATTCATACAGTCGTTGGTGCTGGGGCAACCCAAGGGGCAATGGATGCCGGGAACCTACTCAAACCAATGATGGCACGAGGTGAGCTGCGCTGTATCGGTGCAACAACTCTAGATGAATATCGCAAATATATCGAAAAAGATGCAGCTCTAGAACGCCGCTTTCAACAAGTATATGTCGATCAACCTACCGTTGAAGATACTATCTCAATTCTACGCGGTCTAAAAGAACGCTATGAAGTCCATCATGGTGTCAAGATTTCTGACAATGCTTTAGTTGCCGCCGCCACCCTATCCACCCGCTATATTAGCGACAGATTCTTGCCCGACAAAGCGATCGATCTGATGGATGAAGCCGCCGCCAGATTGAAAATGGAAATCACCTCCAAACCAGAAGAATTGGATGAGATCGATCGAAAAGTCCTCCAACTCGAAATGGAAAGACTATCCGTCAATAAAGACACCTCAGCCCCAGCCCAAGAACGGCTCCAAAAAATCGAAAAAGAACTAGCCGATCTCAAAGAAGATCAGCGCGCACTCACCGCGCAATGGCAATCAGAAAAAGGAATTATCAACCAAATCCAAACCATCAAAGAAGAGATCGACAAAGTTAATATCGAAATCCAACAAGCCGAGCGCGAATACGATCTCAACCGAGCTGCCGAACTCAAATATGGCAAACTAATCGAACTCCACCAAAAACTCGAACTCGCCGAAGTCAACCTCGCCGAATCCCAAACCAGCGGTAAATCCCTCCTCCGTGAAGAAGTTACCGAAGCCGACATCGCCGAAATCATCTCCAAATGGACAGGCATCCCACTCAACAAACTCATCGAAACCGAGCGGGAAAAACTCCTCCACCTCGATGAAGAACTCCACCAGCGCGTCATCGGGCAAGAAGAAGCCGTCACAGCCGTCTCTGAGGCTATCCAGCGGTCGCGGGCTGGTTTATCCGATCCCAACCGTCCGATTTCTAGCTTCATCTTCCTCGGCCCCACAGGGGTCGGTAAGACCGAATTAGCCAAGGCTCTCGCCGCCTATCTCTTCGACGCAGAAGACGCACTGATTCGCATCGATATGTCCGAATATATGGAGAAACATTCCGTCTCGCGGCTCATCGGCGCACCTCCAGGCTACGTCGGCTACGAAGAAGGAGGACAACTCACTGAAACCATCCGCCGTCGCCCATACGCGGTGATTCTATTCGACGAAATCGAGAAAGCACATCCAGACGTATTTAACGTGATGCTGCAAATCCTCGACGATGGGCGAGTGACAGATTCTCAGGGTCGTACGGTAGATTTTAAAAACTCTGTTATCATCATGACGAGTAATATTGGCTCTCAATATATCCTCGATTTGGCAGGTGATGATGACAAATATGATGAGATGAAATTGCGCGTTTTGGAAGCTCTCGGACAAAGTTTCCGACCCGAATTCCTCAACCGAATCGATGATACAATTATCTTCCATAGTCTCAAAAAGAGCCAACTACGGAGCATCGTCAAAATCCAAGTTGCTCGACTGGAAAAACGGTTACTCGATCGAAAATTAACGCTCAAATTGACCGAAGCTGCGCTCGACTTTATCGCTGAGGTTGGTTACGATCCAGTATATGGTGCCCGCCCCCTCAAACGAACAATTCAAAAAGAATTGGAGACAGTGCTCGCCAAAGGGATCTTACGCGGTGACTATAAAGATGGGGATACCATCTTCGTCGAAATCCAAAACGAACGTCTGAGTTTCAATCGTCTACCTGCAACTATCGCAACTCAGCCAAGATAACCAACCAGAAACCCGACTTTTTTGAAAAAGTCGGGTTTCTTGCAATCACAAATCGATTGATATTAAGCATTTCCAATATTCATATTATTCAATCGATAATGGTCTGTGGGCATTGCCCACCCTACAGAATACTAACTCTTAAAATTCGGGTTAATTTTATTACTTTGTCAATTTAGAGATTGTTTATTTAGAAAGCAGATATTTAGAACAAAATAATTAATGAAATTGGTAATTGACAAGAATTTTATTTAGCAGATGTCAAGAAAGCTTCTCCCACCATTTTTGGAAGAAGTTCGCAGCCATTGCAGTAACTCTGGCGTGAGAACAGATGCTTCTCGTAACCGATGCAAATCTTCATTTTCTTTTTCTATTTCTTTTAAAAGTAAAGGATGATTCGCAATTAAAGTGTTCAACTGTTTGTCTGTCTCTTGATTACGTTCTTTATAAGAATTTTTGTATTTCGTGCGTATTGCTTGAAATGGCAAAATATCCTCAATATTAATTATGCTTAACTCTTGCTCTATTTCTTGTTCATTCAGATCGTTATCTAAAGCAATGAACACTATATTCTGAAAATAATAATAAAAAGAGTCATGTACTCGCTTAATTGCAGATGCCACTAATCCTTCATTTGGTTCCAAACATAAAGTCAATGTAATATCAAGGCATGTTAGAGCATTTTCAGATTCAGGAAAAGCAGCTAAATTCTCACCATGTTCTTCAAATTTTGATGCAAAATCATTAATTAATTTTGCTATTCTATTGGAATTTAACTTGTGAACTGATAAAGACTGCCAGATTTCATCAAGTATATTTTTTAGGTAAGAAAAGTTGTCACCATCACAATCTCGATCGTAGAGATTAAAGTTTGGTAATATTCTCTCAGACAAAGAAGCACAAAAAGCAACTTGATGGTGGTGGGAAACATCTTTAAATAGAGTATCTAACTTATTGAAACAATTATACTTAATTACCATGCTATGTTATTTCCAATTATTAACATTTTTTATTAAAATAAGTATAATCGTAGGCATACTGTGCCCACCCTACGGAATAATACTACTTATTTAGAGTTGTATGCCAAGCTGAACTTTAACTGTGCGTTCGATCGATTTCAGATCGTCTGCTGAAATAGTAGCGAGTTTATTTACCAGTCTTTCTTTTGATGCAGTCGTCAATTGGTCGGCCATTGCCTTGCTTTCTTTGCCATCGACAATGACCATCGCTTCACTGGGATATAATCTCCCAGTATTGGTCGTTAATGGCACCACTTGAACGCGATTGAGTGAGGTATTTGTAGCATCATTACTAATGATAACCGCAGGTCGAGTTTTCCAAATTTCACCGCCAACGGAGGGGTCAAAATCTACCCACCAGACTTCACCCCTGAGCATCATTGACGCTCCCAATCAGTCCATTACTCCATT
Source organism: Chamaesiphon sp. VAR_4_metabat_408 (assembly GCA_031422115.1). Classification (GTDB taxonomy): domain Bacteria; phylum Cyanobacteriota; class Cyanobacteriia; order Cyanobacteriales; family Chamaesiphonaceae; genus Chamaesiphon. The sequence continues at coordinate 13,994 of JANOPX010000160.1, forward strand.
CCAATGCTTCATGCTCTCGTTCGGTATCTGCTGCCATTGCTTGATAAGCAGAAGCCAGATCTTCTTTCATGACGTGGGGACGCGCCAAGTTTTCGAGGAATTTACTAATATTTCCTTTGCCGACAACTCGATAGAGAGCATCATAAACCTCTTTATCTATCGAAATTGTCATTTTCTGTTGCATATCAATTATTGTAGTTTGTATGCACATATTTTAACACTTACACATACATTGTTGAAAATTCGAGAATAAATTGTCTACTTTAGTCAATTTTGCTATAATAGACATATATCTAGAGAATCTCACTCATGTACACCTACACCCTATCCGAGGCTCGCAACCGTCACGGCGAAATATTCGATAGAGCAGCCACAGAGCCAGTATTACTCACAAAACAATCCCGTCCGAGTCACGTTCTGTTATCGGCTACAGCGTACGAAAAATTGATGGTTAAGTTGGCTGAATTAGAGGAAGCCGCTTGGGGTCAGAAAGCTACCGAGGCAATTGCTCAAAGCGAGATGGTGGGAATGCAAGTATTTACCGATGTTCTCACGAAAATAGCTAATGGCGAAGCTTGATGGATTGGGTAGTGTACTGGAATTTTTGCGTGGATTGTCTCCAAAAATTTCTAACCAGATTGCCAAAAAGGTTTTAGCTCTAAATATCGATCCGCGTCCTAATGATAGCGAAAATCTCAAAGGTTATCCAGGCTTTTACCGAATCGACAGCGGAGAATATCGAATTATCTACCGTTTTATTTCAGATGAAGATCTTGTCGAAATAATTCTTGTTGGTAAGCGTAATGATGATGAGGTATACGAACAATTTAAACGTCTAATGGGATAGCCTATAAAGCGATAAACAATCCACAAGAAACTATTTTAACTTTGACTATCTAACATCCATTTAAGAATACCTAAAATTCGCTCCACAGGGGTAACTTGATATTCATTTACATCAATGGTGACATCTTTGCCTTCAAGCTTGAGAAATTGCCATAGTTTACCACTAGTAACGCTACCATAAACGATCGGAATCGATTTATGTTCGTTTTGGTTGAATATTTGTGCGGCTACCATTTCTGCTACACATTGCCCCAAACCTACGTCCAATTCTCCCTTTTTTGCTTCTACCAACATGATGACAGGAGCTTCGATAATATATGCAGTTGGAGATTTACTCAACAGAAAATCACAAAACCCATTTAAACCAATTTCTTTATCGACATTAAACTCTTCACCTGAAAATAACTGAATCTTAGCTTCGGCTAGTCTCTTTACCTCAGTCAGAATTGGACTTACCAAGAGTTCGGATTTAGCTTTTTCAGACTTAGCTCTTTGTGCTAATGGCAGCCATTGTTGAAAAATAGTCAGAAATTCAGGCTGTGGATTTGCCGTTGGTAAAGACTGACAGAATGGAGTATCAAATAGATTAAGTTCAAATTGATGTTTGACACTTTCGAGGGTGAAGTTGTCATAAGCCATATATATGCCCTAAAACCCTACTTTAGGATAATTGCAGGTTTTATTTCCTATTCAATAACTTAGTAGTTTAGCAATCTTGCGGAGCAATTGTTCGGGGTTGATTTGCTTCCAGAGATAGTCATCTACACATTCCTTGACTGTTGGACTTAGGATATCATCTTTGGAGGCGATCGCCAAAATTTTGGTATCACCTATTATCGTCGATTTGCGGATATTATGGATCGTGCGATCGACAACTTGCTCGCCAACAGCCAAATCGACAATCAATAAGTCTGGCTGAAGTACTGAAATTTGTCTAAACGATGAATCCGCTGATAATAACCAGGTTACTTGATATCGAGCGGCGGTGAGAATATCACACATAAAATTAGCAATATTTTCATCCTGTTCGATCAAAATAATCCGTTTGGGGATTGGATTTAATTCGGGATCTTGCAAGCACAATTTTCGATCCATTTCTCCCCAATCTTTACCATCTGGTAACTGGAGCGGTTGAGCGGCTAATCGCACGGTAAAAGTAGAACCAGAACCAACAATTGACTCTACATCAATCCAACCACCATGCAATTCAACCAACTGTTGAGTAATTGCCAATCCCAATCCCATTCCCGCATAATTACGATTGTAATTTGGGTTGAGCTGATGAAACTTTTTGAATAGGCGAGGAATTTGTTCTTCTTCGATGCCAATACCACTATCTTCTATTTCAAATACAGCATAGCGATCTTCTAGCCAAGCTCGAAGAATTACGGTACCGTTTTCGGGAGTGAATTTGATTGCATTGATTAAAATATTTAACAATACTTGCCTAATCCGTTTTGTGTCACCACGAAAACGTAAGTCTCGACCATTGACTCGACTGACATTGTGACCATTATTGATGATTTCAAATTGCAGATCGATCTTACCGCTTTCTGCTTTAGATCTGACTATTTCGACGATCTGCTTGATTAATTTAGATAGTGAGAATTCACTTATTTTCAGGAAAGTTTTACCTACTTCTAATTTGTAGAAATCTAAAATATCATCAATCAGTTCGGACAGATGTTCGCCACTATTATGAATGGTTTGTAAATAGGTTTGTTGTCGATCGGTCAGATTGAGCGAAGGTAGTCGCATCAATGTAGCCGACAAGCCCAATATACTCGTCAATGGGGTGCGTAATTCGTGACTGAGAAGGGCGAGAAATTCAGTCTTTGATTGATTGGCTGTTTGGGCAACAATCACAGCATCTCGCAATTCTCTCGTCCTTTCATCAACTAACTTTTCGAGGCTTTGAGTATGAAATTGGCTTTCTATATATAATTGTGATTGATGAATGGCAAAAGCTAAATGTTCGGCTACTTTTTGCAAGAACTCAGTTTCTCGGACTTCCCAATGACGAACATATCGACACTGATGGGCGATCGACAAACCCCATAATTTTTGCTCGACAATAATTGGGACGATTAGTTTAGACTTGATTTGATATCGTTCCATCAAATCGATCATACATCGATCGCCTGCATATTCTAGATTGATATTGTCGATCGCTTTGGTCATACCAACTTGATAGTCTGCCCACAATTGACTATCATTAAAACAATCTTCTTCCTGCATCAAATCCAACACCGAGCTTAAATTGGCTGGGGCTACGGCTTCATAAACCACCTTGCCGCCGATCGCCTCAATCTTCCCTTGATGCTGGGAAAAATCAAGTTGGTAAATAATCAACCGATCTGCATGTAAAAAAGTTTGGACTCGATCGACCGCTGTTTGGATCACAATGTCCAAGTCTAGAGTATGATGAATTTGAGCACTGATATCATTTAGCAAGTGTGCTTCAGTTACTTGCTGTTGGAGATAGATTTCTCGCTCATTCAGACAGTCGCGGGAAATTGCTGTCAGTAATAATTGGGTGAACTGACTTTGAAGACTGCTATCATTACTGAGATGCAAATGATGATTCGGCTTCAGAGATGATGGTAAAGATGAAATTAGTGGCTCCAAAAATCGATCGATTTCTACTCGATCGAAGGTAATCTCCACCTCTATTTGCCGGATGTGTGGCGTGCCGTTCGAGATCCCAACTAGCAGTACTTGAAACTGGGGGGATTGAATTAACGAAAACTGCGGCAGACTCGATCGATCCTCACACTGAGTAGCTACATCAATGGTGTTAAGATCGGCGTTGGTAATATTTCGAGCATCTGCTCCAATGATTACCGTCATTTGTGCCCATAAATCTTGTAAAACCTGAAAGGTATTCAGCGAGTAATAGCTTTGGACGATTGAGGTTGAATTTGACATTAGTGAAGCTGACAATACAGCCTTAGATTAGCAACACTCACAGCTTGCGATCTGAAAGTGTGAAGACGATCGCCGACAGAACCAAGCCAGTCTTTGGCATAGTCTCTCCTCTGGAGCATCACCAACAGAGGATTGAAATATTAGCCCTTATCTTTTATGCTCGATCGGCATTCCCCAAGTATAGTCTCACCTCACTAAGTTAGGCTGATTTAGATGGTTTTTTATAATATTCTATGTTGGGAGGCTCTAGTCTACCCGCCACATCATGCGACGGGGAATTAGTCTAGTAGGAAGCGGCGCAAACCTTTGTAGAGGCAATTCATGAAATTGCCCCTACAAAGGTTTGCACCGCGACGAGACTTAGTACTAGGTGTTAGGATCTACGTTCGACTTGCGGCTGGATGATTCGAGCCACTAATTATGACTGCACTCGATCGTCGCGATACAATAAGAACAGATATCGCTCTACAAAAACCTTTTATAGCCAGATGACCGCAGCTACCCCGACTAAAATTCAGTATGAAGCCGTAATTGGGTTAGAAACCCACTGTCAACTTAGTACGGCTACCAAGATTTTTTGTACCTGTTCGACGGAGTTTGACTCCCCACCCAATCATAATATCTGTCCTGTCTGTACCGCAATGCCCGGAGTCTTGCCAGTGCTGAATGAGAAAGTGCTGGAATATGCTGTCAAAACTGGTTTGGCTCTCAATTGTCAGATTGCACCGATTAGTAAATTCGATCGCAAGCAATACTTCTATCCCGATTCACCCAAAAATTATCAAATCACTCAATCAGATTTACCCATCGCCGAGCATGGCTGGCTGGAAATCGAACTCTTAGATGATGCCGGGAATCCCACCCGCAAGCGCATCGGGATTACCCGCCTACATATGGAAGAAGACGCAGGTAAACTCGTTCATGCTGGCAGCGATCGACTATCCGGCTCCAACTACTCTCTGGTAGACTTCAATCGCACTGGTGTACCCCTACTCGAAATCGTCTCCGAACCCGATCTTCGCACTGGATTGGAGGCGGCTGAATATGCCCAAGGAATTCGCCGGATCGTGCGCTATTTGGGCGTAGGCGATGGCAATATGCAGGAAGGTTCGCTTAGATGCGATGTGAACATTTCTGTGCGTCCTGTGGGGCGCGAGCAGTTTGGGACTAAAGTAGAGATCAAGAATATGAACTCCTTTAGTGGCATTCAACGAGCGATCGATTACGAGATCGAACGCCAAATTACCGCGATTACCAATGGCGAACCTATCTTCCAAGAGACGCGACTATGGGAAGAAGGTACTCAACGCACCATTAGTATGCGGATGAAAGAGGGTTCGAGCGACTATCGTTATTTCCCTGAGCCGGATCTGACGGCGATTGTGTTAGCAGATAGTCAAAAGGTGCAATGGTTGTCAGAATTGCCCGAATTACCCGCCGCCAAACGTCATCGGTATGAAAGCGAACTAGGGTTATCGCCCTATGATACGCGAGTCTTGACGGACGATCGCAGTGTAGCCGAATATCTCGATGCGGCGATCGTCGCTGGTGCAGATATCAAACAAGCCGCAAACTGGGTAATGGGCGATATCACGGCGTATTTAAAAACCCAAAAGGTAAATATTCACGATCTTTTACTCACACCAACAATTCTAGCGGAGCTAATTTCCCTGATCGATAAAGGCACTATCAACGGTAAAATCGCCAAGGAAATTCTACCCGAACTATTCGCATCGGGTAGTTCCGTACAAGCATTAGTTGAAAGCAAAGGTTTGACATCTATCTCTAATCCTGAAGAGTTGGCAAAAATCATCGACGAAATTATTGCCGCCAATCCCAAAGAATTGGAACAATACAAAGCAGGGAAAACTAAACTACTCGGCTTCTTTGTCGGTCAACTAATGAAACAAACTGGTGGACGCGCCGATCCTAAATTAAGTAACCAAATCCTGGGTCAAAAACTCAACGGTTAATTTACCCCACATCGCATTTACTTTGCTAGTAAGGTAGGGCGGGTTTTGAATCGATCGGCAGCCTTTGTAGGGTGGGCACTGCCTAGCATGTTCATTCTGTGCCTTTTTAGGCGATAGATGTTCATGCAGAATATGTGAGACTATTTGCATGAAAGCTGCCGTAGCAAAGGCTTTATGCCAGCAGCGACACAAAAACTGCATGAGCAAAAAAGGATGAAATCCTATCAAAATCAACATGCTAGGCAATGCCCACCCTACTACTACTACTTGCCCTCACCCCCAACCCCTCTCCCAAGCTTGGGAGAGGGGAGCCGGAACCGCAGGTGACGGCGGGGTGAGGGCGAAGGGTTTCGAGTCCAAAAGAAGGGGTTGTGAAGCGGATTTGGTCTTAGGTCAAAACCTAAGCAACCCCAAAAATTATCGATACTTTAAAACAGTTTTGTCGGCAGATTTTAGAGGTATTTGTCAAAAATTAGTCCGATCGATTAGAGTACAATGTGGAAAGCATTTGGTGTAAAAAGTATGTCTCAAAATCATCCTGCCGTACCCACAACTGACACACTGCCAACAATGTATGACTTACCCAGCGAAGATAAGGAGGAGATGGGTTTGCCTGACGAGTTCCATGACTTTCAGCCCAAATTATTGCGCGAAACTTGTCAGCCTGCTGTTGATGAATTTTTCGTTGGAGCAGATCTAAATCTGTACTATGATGTCAGACAAACCAATTGGTACAAACGACCGGATTGGTTTCTGGTGCTAGGAGTGCCAGCCAGTGCCTCTCAAACCGATTTGAGATTGAGCTATGTGATGTGGCGAGAAGGGGTAGCACCATTTTTGATGGTGGAGCTGTTATCACCTGGTACTGAGGCGGAAGATTTGGGGCAAACTTTGCGGGTGGTGGGGAAGCCGCCGACGAAGTGGCAGGTTTACGAGCAAATTTTGCGTGTGCCTTATTATGTAATATATGACCGCTATTCTAGTCAGTTTCGGGTGTTTTGCTTGCAGGGTGCTCGGTATGTGGAGCTAACTGTTAGTGGGCAAGGGTTCTGGTTTGAGGAGTTGGGTTTGGGTTTGGGGATTTGGGCGGGTGATTATTTTGGGGTCGAAGGTCAGTGGTTGCGGTGGTATGACAAGGCTGGAGATTGGATCGGTACCGATCGAGAAAACCTCATTCAAGCAACGCAACGTGCCGATGAAGCTACTCAAGCAGCCGATCGAGAACGAACAAGAGCAGACTTATTAGCTACCAAATTGCGAGAGTTGGGCATCGATGTGGATTAATTTGATTTTGGATTTTGGATTTTGGATTTAATAATTTGCGTAGGTTGGGTTGAGCCTCGTTTCTTTGAGGAAATTTATGAATTGCCCCTAATCGACAAATCAATAATCACTCTCAGCCACACAAATGCCCTTACATTTAATCCCATTACTAGCCGTACGCAGACAATGGGGGCATAGTATTCGTTCTTCTTTTACTTCACTAGATAGCGCAGATTTTTCGGGTAGGGGAGTTGCGCCAACGATTTGAGGTTTAGAGTTTGTCATAGCATTCAGATATTAGCAGCATAATCTAGATCGTAGCAGATGAACCCGATCGACATCCAATACTTCCGTTAAAGGAATGTTTTCGCTGATTCCAGTCCGCGTAGGCGGACTTTGCACCATTAGCCCCGATTTTAATCGGTGGCTAACAAAAAGCGTATTGGCTCGACATCAATCTCCGCCAATCTCCACGAGCTTACCGATATTAAAGTCAATGCGGATCCATTCTTTGGGATGACGTAAATTGCCGAGTAGTAATAAAGGTATCTGCCAATGATGCACCATCAAAAATGGTAAAGGGTCATCCCAATCGAAGATAGCATCTTTACCTTGAATGATAATTTGTAGCCGTTGTACAACTTGTTTGGGTGAATATAAATGAGTCACCAATCGCCAAACTTCATGATAGAGCCAATAAGTTGGGCGGCTCGTTGGTAGTGGTTGAGCAGTTTCGGCGAGAGGATCTATTTGGAGATAAGCTTGAGCTACATCAGGATGGTTGTAAAACATCGTAATAGCTGAATGGGTGCGAGGATTGCATTCGATCGCATAAACCTCTCCATCATCATTTGCCTGCATAAAGTCTAGAGAAACTTGTCCCGTAAGTTTCAGACTACCTGCAAAAGTGCGAATCCATGCTTCGATATCTGGTCGATCGATATGTTCGTAATTAACCTGAAATGCGGATGATTCACAACAACAGTGCAACTGAACATGACCATTTCTGACAGTACTATGAGTACAGTATTCTTGACCTGGGATAAACTCTTGCATTACCCAAGGTTTACTTTCTGATATCGGCAAAGATTTGATAAAAGCAGCAGTTTCAGCGGGCGTATCGCAAGGTAATTTAGTTAGATCCAACCGCCTGACAGAATCATAGGGAATACTTTTGATAATGTATTTCCGCTGTTCGTTCGTAAAGTCGAAATCTATAACTTGTTGAGGACTGGTAATCCGGTAAGATTTGGGTACTCGTAAACCCAATGCCTGAGCGTCAGTAGCAAAAGTATGTTTATCATCCAATCGTTCTAGCATTTCCACATCTACGTGCATGACGCTACAGTGAGGTGAAAGTACTGTTTGGACTAGAGCATCATAATAGCTTGCAACGGGGCTACAGACGGGCACATAGACATCAACCCGCTCTTCTTTGACTATATCTAAAAGTGCTTGGGAATATTCTGGTGTCTGAGGGTTTGGTAAGGTGTAAAATCGATCGACAGCCCAAGAATATCGATGTCCTGTGAGCCAGTATTTATGAGTTTCTGCCAAAATTACCCGATGTCCCGCTCGATGGAAAGATCGAGCCAATTGTAAGGCTTTGGTCATCTTACCACCACTGATTAAAATCGTTTGAGGGTTGGTGGAAATCTGTCTGGTTTGGAATGGTTGAAAGATGCTCGCTCTAAGTATAGCGAGCGCAGTTAGAGTAAGATTCAGCGGTAATACTAATAGCAGCAATGCAAGGGTAGCTGTTGTCTTTGCTCTGATTTGAACTGTATTCTCGATCGTTATTTCTGGCTCAGATGGCATCACTGCAACTGAAATTGTTTTCGTCATAGTTATTGTGGTGTTGCAGTGAAAAATTATGTGATGTTCGATCGAATCTGAATTTCTATGCTTCGGCTTTCACCTGGTAGGGGCAATTCATGAATTGCCCCTACCAGGTAGAACCCTTTACCCATGTTGCATGTGAGCTATTTAGATAACGCATGAAACGGTTTTTCGATTCTCTCAAAACCCTCCGCATCCCACATACCAACAAAGCGATCTGTTTCAGTAACTCAACCGTCTCAAACAACCTATGCTTTGAGGGGGGGTTCGGGGGGGGGACACTCCCCCCACCGACGGGGGGTCTGGGGGTCGGAACCCCCAGATCCGGGTTCTCTTAGCACTAGAAATGCTAATGGACTTCTACATCGATAGCCCTAAACCCGCCGAATCAAAGTAATCCCGTCTCTAAGAGGAATTAACACCTGTTCGACCCGGATATCGTCAACCACAGCCTGATTGAACTTAGCGATCGCTGCCCCATTCCCACTCGCTGTACCCGACAAATACGGCTCTCCTTGCATCAAAGTATTATCTGCATAAATCGAGCCGTGAGGAGCCAATAAGCCACTGCTCAGGAGCAAATCGAGATATTCTACATACCCACCTTTATCGGCATCGATGAAGACCAAATCGAATACCGATCCAGCCGCTGCTAATTGCTGCATGGTTTCTAGTGCGGGAGCCACTTTGACCGAGATTTTGTGACCGACAGTTGACTCCTTAAAACACTGCTGGGCAAACTCAGCCGCATAAGGATCGACTTCCAGAGCCACTACTTCCCCATCGTCTGGCAATGCTTCAGCCATTGCTAAGGCTGAATAACCAGTAAACATGCCGATTTCTAATACTCGACGTGCTTTGGTGAGATGGATCAGAAACTTGAGAAACTGCCCTTCTACATGACCCGAAACCATCTCTTGCTCTAATGGTTTGACTGTCTCACCGTCCGAAAATCGCTTGCTCCAATCTTCTGTCTGAGTGCGCTTGACTAGTGCGGCTAAAGCGGGAGATTCTGGCGTGGTGCAGAGATCTAGATAAGGATCGAGACCATTTGCCAGTTCGTAGGCTTGGTGCAATTCAGCCTTGAAGGTTGGATCGATCTTACTGTCAGATTCTACCTGGCGAACGAGACTTTCCAGTTTAGCGGCGAGGATGCCGACTGGGGTTACTGGTCTCATTTTATACTCCTGCTGTGGCAGTTTCAGGTTTGTCCGCTGGCGTGTACATGTCTTCGCCGTTGCCTTGGCGAGGGTAGTCCTTGCAGATATCGTGATGAACTGCTAGAGCTGCATCCAATTCTGTGCGGGTGAGGTCGTTCATGAAGAAACAGTCCCCAATTGGGCAAGGAGCGGCTGCACGCTGGAGACCATCGCGGGTACGGGCGATCGAAGTGGTAGCCTTCCAGAGTAGTTCTGGAGTCAAATAGGGGCTATCGATCGCCAGTCCCAGACGACTCATCAAGCCAATGATCCGATCGCGATCGGCAACTGTGATATAACCACGTTGTTGGGCAATAGTCGCCGAGAACGACATATCGATCGCTACACTGTGACCGTGGAACATCGGAATTTCTGGGGTTAGTTCTAGAGTAGGACTCCAGGTATGACCGTAGGCAATTACCCGATCTAGATCTAGTTCGTGGAGGTTGGGTACTTCCAGGGATAGCATCGATTGGATCGCATTGTAAGTCAAGCGATGGGCAACTTCACGCAATTCGGGGGTGCCATTCAAGTAACCGAAATGGCTGTGTAGCAACGCTTCTCCATAGTTTTCTAGCAATTCAAAGATTTCTTTGTTGCCAACAACAGCAATCTTAATTAGCTCTGCCATGCCGTTGCGAATTTGATCGACGGGCAGTGTTTTTAGGAAAGAGAAGTCCAAAATAACTTTCTGGGAAGCATGGTAGGCTCCGAGGCGATTTTTCAACTTACCATGATTTACGGCGACCTTAATTGCGACACTAGCGTCGATCAAACCGATTAGACTAGTTGGAACGCGAATATAGTTGGTACGACGACGATAAGAGGAGCAGGCAAAGCCAGCAACATCTGTTGTCAGCCCACCGCCAACTACCAAGACTGGTTCTTTCCTGACCAAACCAAAATCGACGAACGCATCGACGATTTTTTCAAACGTTCTTAATGTCTTGGCAGTTTCTTTGATTTGAACTGGAAAGACGGTGAGTTCGATGCCGTAATGCTTGAAATAATCCTGAATCTGTAAACCATACAGCCCGTTCACGGTCTCGTCTACGACCATCAGACAGCGACCGAATTGACGATAGCTATCGGCAATCTCTGGGTTTCCGATTTTAAACGCACCTTCGACATAAAGCAAGCTAAAATCGATCTTTTCGTACCCTTCAATATGAAAGGCATTATCTGTAGCTGTAAAAGTTGCTTTGATGCCGCTCATAGGATTTTCATATTACTCTATCGATCCATAACTTAACGGATTTCTCATAATTATTCAACAAGATGCTATTAAATTCCACCTATTGACGAGCATAACCTGTCGCATAAACCCAATCGATAAATGTCGAACAGCTTTGCTAGAGCCTTTTACTCGATCGATCTAAGTACAAACTATCCCAAAAAATCGATGGCGCGGTCATAACAAGTTCTTGAGTATTTATCTTCAGTCAAGACCTATTTGACTTGGATTATTTCAAGAAATTAAGCCAAACGGCGGATGTATCTGGTGAAAATCCCAAAATTCGGGCGAGGGGAGCGACCTGAAAGAATTCCGACAAGGCTCGATTTTTCTGTGGGTATTTTCAAAGGAGTCGAAATGTTGGGAGTTCGATCGGGCATAATATATAGTAGATACCCAATCGAAAAAAATATTTTAGTCAGTGCTGGTAAGGATCCGAGGATAAACTGTGTTGTATTTAACACGGATAGATCTACTGGATCGCGTCTATAATGAGCCAGGAAATAGTAGGATAGCTGTAAAGCTTAAATACATCTGAGCGGAACCAAATCAAATTTACAACCACCCTCGACCCCAAATTTGAGAGTCGATCGGTACAGCCAAATCGCCGTAACTTGAGCCAGCACCTTGTATGCTACAAATAGCCCCAGATACACTCTTGCAGCAACGTTACCGCATCCTCAGCAGTCTAGGATCGGGAGGGTTTGGGCGGACATACCTTGCCACCGATCGCAGTCGTTTTGACGAGTACTGTGCGATCAAAGAGCTGACACCATCGACTCAATCTGCGGCTGTAGTAGCCAAAGCCAAAGAATTTTTCCAACAAGAAGCAAATCTCCTCTACCAACTCCAACATCCGCAAATTCCTAGGTTCTGGGCGACTTTTGAAGAGCAGGATCGGCTATTTCTGGTTCAAGACTATATTGCGGGCAAAACTTACGCACATCTATTAGACGATCGGCGCGAGGAGTCGGGGGAGGGTTTTAGTGAAGCTGAGATTTGGCGGTTCTTGCTCCAAGTTTTACCAGTTCTAGGCTATATCCATAGTAAAGGGGTAATTCATCGGGATGTCTCGCCCGAAAATATTATCCTCCGGGATGGCGACAGGCTGCCTGTATTGATCGACTTTGGCATCGTCAAAGAATTTGCCGACAGATTGCAGGCACATCCAGTCAGTCAGAGCAATTTGTCTGTCGGCAAAGCTGGCTACGCGCCCATAGAACAGCTCAAACGGGGGGAAGCCTATCCCAATAGCGATTTGTATGCTCTGGCTGTCACAGCGATTGTCCTCCTAACTGGCAAGGAACCGACGGCTTTATTTGTCAACGGTTCGATGAATTGGGATTGGCGGAATTGGACGTATATTAGCGATGGTTTGGCGAATGTACTCTACCGGATGTTGAGTATCAATCCTCGCGATCGATATCAGTCTGGAGTAGATGTATTCCAAGCCCTCCAATCCCTCAGTATCTCCAATTCTCAACCGACAAAATCTGGCGATTTGCATTCTAATTCTACAGATCGTCATCCAGTAGACGCGCCCAGAGTTGTAGCTGCAACTGGCAAAAAATCCTCAGTTTCCAATCGGGTGCAAACGGCACTTACCAATCTTCATCTCCCCTCGATTTGGGAAAAACCCCAAGTTTTCATTCCCCTAGCACTACTGATTGCGGCACTAGCGGGGATTGGTTCCTGGTTTGGAGTCAGCCGACTATTGTCCGCTCAATCGGCAGATGTAACACCCAGCAAACAAGTCGATTTTAATAATCCCACAATTGCCACAGATCCTAATCCAGTCGCACCTCCGGGCATCGAAACCATCGAAGCCACTTTGGGTAAAGTCGTCACGAAAGAAGGCATCGTCACTGCGGCGAATCCCGTCAAATATCGCATCGCCGCCGTTACTGGGCAAAATTTGGAGATTCAGTTAGTCACCATGAGCGGTAGCGTTCCAACGGTCAAAAAAACCGGATCTACAGCGACTTCTCAATCTTCAAATCAAGTCCTCATGACGATCTTATCGCCAACAGGGGTACCGATCGATGCAAAAGCAGATCGGGTAGTAACCTGGCGGGGACAAATCGCCATCGCCGGAGACTACACGATCGAATTACGGCCGATCGTTGGTTTGGGTAGTGCTTCTTTCCCATACAAACTTACTGTCACCCAACTTACCAGTATCCCAACTCCCTCTTCAGGATTTGACACTCCCTCCATCTCGCCCATTTTCCCTGGTGCTGATGGGATGAATCCACTCCCACCCGGTGGCTTGCCCGAAAATCCTCAAACTATTACCTCACCCACTTTCGATCCTACTCCAATCCCGATCGATGGAATGCCAACTTACACTCCCATCCCCAGCGTACCAGAGCCTAGCAATCCCAAGAAAAAATCCCAGACAACCGAAAAGCCCCCCTCTCAACCCAAAGATCGCAAAAATACTCCCAAACCCACAGACAAAAAACAACAGCCAGCTCCAACAACCGATCCCGCTGACAATACTTCCCCCACCGAGAATGATGGTGAAAAGCCAATCCCCGATGCTCTCATCGATCGAAATTAGCCCAGATTAACGATCGTGAAATCACCAATTGAGTTATCATTGGCAGATCCTCCACCTTTAGGCTATCTCGCTCAATCAATTGATACCAATATCTCTGCCGATTTGGTACGCTTCCATTTATATCGTCAGCGCACCACCGAAGAAAGATTATTACTAGGAGCTAAATATAGACAGAGCGCGAGAAAATTATCATTTGAATGTCTCAGGCAGAGTTTTCCCGAATTGATAGCTGATGCTTTTGCGCGGAAGATTGCTAGTGCTTGGTTGCAAGAAAAATGTCCGACAGGTTATGCACCCCAAAATCTGATGAGTTGGAATCAAGATCCTACGGCAATTGCTGCTTTACTCGCCCAAATTTTGACGGCTGCTAACATTCCTTATTATATTACTGGGGGAGTGGCTGCAATCGCTCATGGTGAGCCGAGAGCAACGATCGATTTGGATGTGGTGATATCGATCGCTCTCGCCGATTTACCCGCCCTTGCTGCCAATTTTGAGGGGCAAGGGTTTTATGTGGCTGGATTGGCAGATGTGATGGCGGGTAGTTTGCGATGTCTGAATATCACTCATCTAGAAACGATCGAAAATATAGATTTGATGATTTCGGGTCGAGAAGAGGTTGCTTCCTATCTGGCTAAAAATTATGATGTAATTGTACTTCCAACTTTTGAAACGTCTTCGATGGTTGTCAGAAAGCAGCGCAAGCTCAGAAACAAGACAGCTAGAGCAATGATGACGTGGGCGTTCTATCAGTTCT
>JANOPX010000161.1:0-8926 GCA_031422115.1 Chamaesiphon sp. VAR_4_metabat_408
CTGTGCGAACATACAACGTAGAAGTTAACTAGTAGTACAAAAATTTGAGTTGTGAATGCTCTCGATCGAAAGCAACATATTTACCGTAAATTAGATGGTGGACATTGCCCACCCAGCCTTTTCAACGTGTAAAATCAGCTAGCCTGTGATGGCGGAAACTTGTGTTCGATTCGTTATTTAGTTATACTCTGATGCTAGCAAAGATCGGCGAACGATGCTTAGATAGTTTGAACCGATCGCATAAATCTTTGTAACTGCCGACTTTCGAGTGCTAATACGCGCCGTGCAAAATCGCGATCGCCAACGAGCAAATCGTCAAAGGCGTTGACTGGGACTGCTAAAATGCGGGTAAAATCGCCTTGAGCCACGATCGTATTCTGGGAGTCGCTATGTGCCAAGACTTCTAATTCATCGAGTGTTTGTCCTGATTTGAGTTGCTCGCTGCGGATTTCTTGGTTGGGGAGATGAAAGAGAATCTGTGCGTTTCCTTCAATTAATAGCAGGAGTTCGCGACAGGTGTCGCCAGCTTCGGTAATAACTTCATTGTCGGTAAAGGTTCTGAATTCGGCACGCTCGGATATCGCGATTAATGTTTCACTTTGAATTCGGTTAAAGAAATCACTATTAAATAGATGCACCACTTTCTCTAACAAGGAAAATGTCGTTAGTGGGGGGCATTGTTTAGATGCTGACAAGATAATCTTGACGGTTTCATCAAGTAAAGACGAGCTTTGACGATCGGTATAATTACGGGCGATTGTTTGAGAACGAGCGAGATCGAGTTGGGCGGTAATATACAGACAAGCTGTTTGAATCAGGGGATTTAGATCGTCGAGTAATGGGGATAGAGAATTGAGGATTTCTTCACTCGAATAATCGATCGCACAGGTATTTACGAGTTCTGGGAATGGCGTTAGCTTCTCAATTATTTCTGGATCGAGTTGAGTCTGCCAATCTGCTGATTCTAGTAGTTCTAGCAAAACTCCTGGAGCTAAATTCCCTAATTGTTTGGCGAGAGAGATCTTTGAAAGAGAATCCTGCTTGAGACTTACTATTACTTCTAAAATATTACGGATAATTAACTCTTGCTGATGGCGAATGCTACTCTTGAGCAACAGCAAAACTGCTTGATGCTCGGATAGAATTGGTCGATCGAGTCCGCGATAGCAGGCGATTAGATCGGGTAATTGAGTGAGTAATAATTCAGCTCTGCGTAAACTGCCATCTGGAGAAATTCCGCTCAAAATCCAATCTTCCTCTTGCGGATTAATCGAATATTCTCGACGCAGCGCATTTATTTCAGACGAGTTTCGATCTGGAGGACGATCGGGATTATTCAGATCTTGTTGTCGCTGCAATAGCATCGGTCGTTCTAGCGATTTGCGATAGCCAGTCAAGCGAATTTGATTTTCTAAAGTGCGTTGGCGATCGGGATTTAGCAACTCTGGATCTTCAATTCCTAACTCTTCTAATACCTCACGGTGTTCGTCGTCGGTAATACCTGATTCCTGACGTAATTGCTGCAATATTTCTAAGCTACTAGAATAGTTAATATACCCTTCTTCCAATGCTTCACGCACGACTCCTTTATAAGCAGCCTGTCGTTTTTCTCTGGTAAATCTCGGTAAAACTTTCGCTAAGATATACACTTCGTGAGTATTAAGATCGCTCAGAGAACTACCTTCTACATACTGAGAAATATCCAGTTGCAACTTCTCCAACTGCTTGCGGAACCGACTTGCCAAATTCTCGCGCGAATACAGATCGGAGCTAAGTTTCCAAGTCTTGTAAGCCCACAATGTACTCAACAATACTAGCGCAAGTTCGTAAATATATTGAACCAAAATCGGCATTAATTGAATTAAAGAACGACCGCCAAAGATAGAGAAAAAATTGAAGCTAAAAAACGTACAGAGCGTAAAAATGCGATGTCTAATTACATCTGGCGATAGCTTGAGGTCGTGCTTGCGACTAGAAGATTTTGCCCATTGTTCGATCGATTTACCCACCCGATAGCCAATTGCAGTAAAAGCACCCAATGTAATTGGTACAGCAACAATTTTCGGGATATTAACCGCCTGTCCGAATATATAGAACCCCGGACTTAATAATGTTGATAATTGGTTGGGTTGTCTCGCCCACGCACCCGAAATAGCATAGTCCCAATTACCTGCATAAAGGTAATAATAACTAAAATAACCGATAACTAAGCCCACATAACCATACCGCAGCCACGATACTTCTGGTTTATTCAAACTATCCCAATAAACGCGTTCCGAATCGATATCGATGCAGGGATTCTGACAGGCAACGCAAGCACTTTGTTCTTTCCCTTCGGGTAATACCGTCCGACACATCGACTGCGTAATTGATGTATCGCTAGTATGTGCCTTACTGCTAAATAAGCCACCAGGCTCGCTATAGATTTGCTGCACTGGAGCCATCGGACAAAAATAATTGCACCATGATTTACCCCCATACAAATAACCGACGGTAATCGCCGCCGCGATCGTCAATAATAGCCATAATGCTAATACCAATCGATCGGCATCAAAAAACAAAATTCGCCCACACAACCCGACAAATAACCAGCCAAATTGCAAGTATGGATAATTACGCCCCAACCACGAATCAGGCTTGACTTTTGCCAGCTCATAGCGAACTTTTCCCGTATTCAGATTTCTACGTTTAAATTGTCTTTGCTTGCCTAATGCGCGGGGAATTTGCGACAAAAAAGATAGCGGACAAATCCTGCGCCACACTTCATGCCCGAATACGAGCAAAATAAAGATCGACGAAGGCACGATCGCGCCCCAAAACAAGGTCGTAGCCAGTGGATAAGGCTGCTCTACCAGACACTTTCCCTGCACCGAAATACAGCTACCTGACAACCTTAACGGACTCCAAGGATGATTTGGCTCAGTCAATACCCAAGTCCAAGGATCGTAAAATAATGATGCAATCATCAGTAGCCATGCGATCGTCAAGATCCACCGGACCACATGCAGTCGCCGTTCGGGTAGCTGTGCGAACATACAATTAATACAGAAGTTAACTAGTGTAAAAAGCTTTAATCCGTAGATGCTCTCGATCGAGAGCTACATCTATATAATAGTTGAGATTTGAGTGAGCACCGCAAGCAATCTGTTGAGAGTCTCTGAGGTAGATGTAATCGCGATCCATCGCCAGATATTCGGGTTGAGCGAGGATTTTGCGGACTTCATCTTGATGGGCTGGATCGGCGCAGAATTGACAGGCTTCGAGTAAGGCTTTGACTTTTCGCTCCGAGGATGACAAATTAATATTGATGTCTTCTATGGTTTATTTTTATTTCATGAAAAAATATAAACTTTCTTCAGCAGTACATAGATAAAATCTATGGATTAGCAAGGTATTTAGCAAGCGTTTGATGCTCTCGAACGCCAATCTGCTCATTCAAGAGACTTGTTGCGTTTTAACGATTTTTTGTGAAAACGATTGCATTGCAAGGACTAAAGCTTCAGATCGTCAAAAGTGACAATTGAAAGTTTGCTGTAATTGGGCTTCAGACTGATTTATTGCTGGGATGGCAACAAGCAGACGATCTAAAACAAAGCTTCTAACTCCATACATAACAGGCATCCAAAGGGTTAGAGCTATTTATTCTAATCATCAGCTTTTTCAATCGATCGGATCGTTCATTCAACATAATTATTCATACTTATTTCCAGGAAATGTATTGACAATCATAATGGATGATGCAATACTTCGTCTATGGTATTCAAACAAACCATTGATTTTGTCAATTGACAGGATCGATCCAAAATCTCCTCAACTTCAGATATCCACACTAGAAACCCATGGAACATCTCTCGCGTCGGCACTTTCTGCTGGCAGCCGGGGCCGCTGGTGGCGCAACCTTACTCAAAGGTTGCAGCATCAACCCACCCTCGCCAGACTCCTTATCTCCCAAAGCACGAGTACTAACTCTCAGTTCGTTAACTACCCCAGAGACAACCGCCGTTAAACTGGGCTATATTGCGATCGCCGAAGCAGCACCATTGATTATTGCTAGGGAAAAAGGTTTTTTCGCTCGCCACGGCATGACCGATGTAGATGTATCGAAACAAGCCTCTTGGGGTTCGGCGCGAGATAATATTGAAATCGGCTCCTCTAACGGTGGGATCGATGGCGGACAGTGGCAGATGCCCATGCCGCAGTTGATTTCCGAAGGGATTATTACCAAGGGCAATCGCAAAATTCCGATGTTGTCGATGGCACAGTTGAGCACCCAAGGTAATGGGATTGCGATCGCCTCACAACATGCTGGTAAAGGCTTCGATCTAAATGTATCGAAGGCGGCATCATATGTTAGAGAAATGAAGGCTGATGGTACGCCGTTTAAAGCTGCTTATACCTTTCCCCGCGTCAATCAAGATTTTTGGATTCGCTACTGGCTAGCCGCAGGTGGCATCGATCCGAGCAAAGATATCAATCTGATTGCCGTACCCGCAGCCCAAACGGTAGCAAGTATGCGGACGGGATCGATGGATGGCTTTAGTACGGGCGATCCTTGGCCATCGCGGATTCTACGAGATAAGCGCAAGTATGGATTCCTGGCAGTTCTCACAGCTCAAATTTGGCCAGCACACCCCGAAGAGTACTTTGCCATGCGCGAAGATTGGGTGCGGAAAAATCCCAAAGCTGCCAAAGCAATTCTCAAAGGCATTATAGAAGCACAAATATGGTGCGACGATCCGAAAAATAGAGCAGAAATGGCGGCTATTTTAGGACAGCGTAAATACTTTAACGTTCCCAGCGATCTATTAATCGGCCCCTACACGGGTGAGTATATCCTCGGAGCCGATCGCAAAACAGTTAAAGATGAGAAATTAGCAATTCGCTACTGGAAAGATGCGCGAGGCAACGTTTCTTATCCCTACAAGAGCCACGATTTGTGGTTCTTGACCGAAAGTGTCCGCTGGGGATTTTTACCTCAAGGTTTCATGGGCGAAGCCGATCGAGTAATTAATGCGGTCAGTGGTGAGAAGTTTTGGCGAGAGGCTGCTCAAGAATTGGGCATTGCCAGCGCAGATATCCCCGCTACTACCTCTCGTGGCATCGAGAAATTCTTCGACGGTGCCGAATTCGATCCGGCAAAACCTAAAGCTTATTTAGATAGCTTAAAAATCAAAACTATGAAGGCTTAATAGGGTTTATGAAGCGGATTTGGGATTAGATACTGTGTTCGATTCGGTTAGTTTTAATTTAGTTTATTTTGGAATATCATTATGTCCTCTATTGTACGTAAGTCATCAGGATTTCGGGTTGGCAATGTAGAAATATCTGCCAAAACCCTCAAGAAAAATGTTTTGCCGCCAGCGATCGCGATTTTTACATTTTTAGCTTTGTGGGAAGGGTTATCGGCTTCGGGCATCACCCTATTACCTGGCCCTTCGAGCCTGTTTACCGATCCGCGAACTTTTGAATTGGTGAAATATCCTTTTTACGATCGCGGCGGCATCGATAAAGGGATGTTCTGGCAGACTTGGGCGAGTTTGCAACGGGTGGGTATTAGTTATACGTTAGCCGCGATCGTCGGGATTGGTCTGGGCATTGCGATCGGTACCAGTGAGATGCTCTCCCGCGCACTCGATCCTTTGTTCCTATTCTTGAGAACTGTTCCCCCTTTGGCTTGGGTACCAATTTCCCTCGCTGCCTTGAACAAAAACGAACCCGCTGCTCTATTTGTCATCTTTATTACCGCCGTCTGGCCGATTTTAATTAATACCGCAGTTGGTGTAAAACAAATCCCCCAAGATTACATTAACGTTGCTAAAGTTGTCCAAGCGTCCAAGCAAAAGTACTTTTTCAGTATCCTACTCCCTTCCGCACTGCCCTACATTTTCACTGGTTTGCGCGTGGCAATTAGTTTAGCTTGGTTGGCAATTATCGCCGCCGAAATCGTCATGTCTGGGATCGTTGGGATTGGTTTCTTTATCTGGGAAGCTTATCAGAATAACTACATCAGCGAAGTTATTCTCGCCTTGATTTGGATCGGTGCGGTTGGTTTGTTGCTCGACATGGCAATGAGCTGGTTGCAAAACAAAATCGTCAAACAGTAGGTTATTTGAGTTGCTGCGAAGATATTTACCCCACCCCAGCCCTCCCCTTGTAAAGGGGAGGGAGCAAGAAAGCCCCTAGAGGGGGGTTGGGGTCAAGCAACCTAAAACGAAGTCTAGCAAACTATTAATAATCCAAAATCCAAAATCTCTATGTCAACAGCCGAATTAGTTAATATTCAAGATGCGGGAAAAACCTTTCCGCTCGGTGGTGGGAAAGAATATATCGCCCTACGCGGTATCGATCTTCAAATCAGACGCGGCGAATTTATTGCGCTGATCGGTCACTCTGGCTGTGGCAAATCTACCCTGCTAAATATGATTGCGGGATTGGATTTAGCCACCGAAGGAGTAGTTTCCTTGGAAGGATTAACTATTACTAAACCTGGCCCCGATCGGATCGTAGTTTTCCAGAACTATTCACTATTACCGTGGATGACCGTCCGTGAAAACGTCGCTTTTGCTGTTGATGAAGTTCTCACCGAAAAAACTGCTCAAGAGCGGAAAGAAATCGTCGAACACTATGTCGATGTCGTCGGACTTGCTAAAGAGATCGACAAATATCCCAGCGAAATGTCTGGGGGGATGCGCCAACGGGTAGCGATCGCCCGCGCTCTAGCCGTGCAACCGCGCTTATTATTACTTGACGAACCCTTTGGTGTACTCGATGCCCTAACGCGGGGTAAATTGCAAGAACAGCTCGTTAAAATCTGCGAAGACAATGAAATTTCGGCATTGATGGTGACTCACGAAGTCGATGAAGCCGTGCTGATGAGCGATCGAGTGGTAATGCTCACCAATGGCCCAGCTTCAAAAATTGGTTCGATTTTAGAGGTCGATCTGCCCCGTCCGCGCAAGCGGTTAGAAGCCGTCAAACATCCGAGTTACTATCAGCTTCGCAGCGAAATTATCTACTTTCTCAACCAGCAGAAACAAGTCAAAAAAATGCGGGCGCGGAAAGTTCAAAATGTCGCCGCCCACGGATTAGAAAAAGTTAACTTGGAACTCGGTTTCGTGCCCTTAACGGCATGTGCCCCGATGATTATCGCCAAAGAAAAAGGCTTCTTTGCCAAACATGGTTTAGAACAAACATCCTTGGTGCGAGAATCGAGTTGGCGCGGCGTTGTCGATGGACTAATTGGCGGTTATATCGATGCAGCAGCCATGCCATCGGGAATGCCTCTGTGGATGACCCTCGGCGGTGCGGGCGGTCAAAGCTTACCCATCGTCAGCTCCCTCACCATCAGCCGCAATGGTAACGCGATTACCCTCGATAAAAAGTTTAAGAAACGCGGTGTCAAAACCCTCGCCGATTTCCGCGAAGCGATCCGCGCTACCCCCAATGAACCTCACCGGATGGGTGTAGTGCATCCTTCCTCCATGCACAACCTCTTGCTGCGTTACTGGCTGGCAAGTGCGGGCATCGATCCCGATCGCGAGTTACACTTGAAACAAATCCCGCCCGCCCAAATGGTCGTAGATTTGAAAAACGGCACGATCGACGGTTTTTGCGTCGGCGATCCGTGGAACCTGCGCGCCGAAATCGAAGGAATCGGCTTTACCGTCGCCCGCGATATCGATATCTGGAACGGTCATCCCGGCAAAGTTCTGGGCTGTCGCCAAGATTGGGCAGCAGCTTTTCCCAATACCTTTATCGCCCTGAATAAGGCAATTTTAGATGCTTGCCGCTACTGTGCCGATCCTGCCAATGCCGAAGAAATTCGCCAAATCTTAGCCCGCAAGGAATATATCGGTACCAACCTAGACTTTATCCATCTGGGCGGCCCTGATGATATCGTCCCTGGGGTCGAATCGGTCGCTCACCATGTCTTTTTCGGCGATGGGGTCAATCGTCCCAGTCGGACAGAACACCTGTGGCACATGGTCGAGATGGCGCGATGGGGCGATGTACCGTTTCCCCGCAATTGGGTAGAGGTGCTGGAAAATACTTGTCGGGTGGGGGTATTTAGTACCGCAGCGCGGGAATTGGGGATGACTGAGATTTCCTACAGTCGCGGTTCGATTCAACTCGTCGATGGTACCACTTTCGATGCCAAAGATCCGATTAGCTATCTCAATAATCTCGAAATCAAACGCGATATCACTCTCGCGGAAATTCATTAGTAGCCTCCATCATAAATCCAGATCTGTAGGTTGGGTAGAGCGATAGCGAAACCCAACATCCACAACAACACCCTAGAAATGTTGGGTTTCATTCTTCTGCTTGGTGCGCTAAACCCTCGGCAAAGCCGAGGAGCGCGCATCCGCAACCCAACCTACAATTTTTCTATGCGATCCGAACCGTATATCGATATTTAACATCAACTATTACAAATCTTAAATACTATGACTACTACTTCTGCACCTCTATCGGGAAGATTAAAAAACACCAACCAAGATTTTATCAGCTTTCAAGGAGTCACTAAAACTTATCCTTCTAGAGCAGGATTAAATGTCGTCATTAAAAATATCAATCTCACCGTCAAGCGAGGTGAATTTATTTGTATTATCGGTCACTCTGGCTGCGGTAAATCCACATTACTAAATACACTTTCTGGATTTGCCACACCCAACGAAGGTCAAGTCACCATGAATGGTAAGTTAATTACCAAGCCAGGGCCGGATCGAATGATGGTTTTTCAAAGCTACTCTTTGATGCCGTGGATGACAGCTTATGATAATGTCTATTTTGGATTGAATTCAGTCCATCCCAACAAATCTAAATCGGAAAAAGATCGAATTGTCCGTGATACTTTGACGATGGTTGGTTTGGGCGAGGCAATGGAAAAAAAACCCACCCAATTATCTGGGGGGATGCGTCAGCG
>JANOPX010000162.1:0-17927 GCA_031422115.1 Chamaesiphon sp. VAR_4_metabat_408
AGCGTTCCCTTTACGGAATTCTCACCCCTGACACGAGACACAACTCATTCTAACCTTGCTATCATTTTTATACAGGATAGAGTTCGATTAATTCAGAGTCCACCTTAAAATAAGTAGACAGCGTAAAGACCATGCCGTTCAACTGGCTAGGTGCGCGAGCACATCTAACGATGTAGTCGTCTATGAAAATTTGAGAGTGGTATAAGTGTCCTTAACTTGGGATTAGGTACTGTGGGGCACACAGGAACCTCTGGATTGGCAAAGTCAGTTTTAGGTCTGGGAGACTCGATTCTGCGAACTGACGTTGCCAATCCAGGAACCGCTTCTGGAGAACGCACCTCTATTGATGTTGGAGCAATCCTATGTTGGTAAGTGTACTCGCTGAAAGAAGAATCCCCAGGGCTTCAGTCCTGTGGAGTGTCAAAATTTATATCACGACTTAGAAAAGAAGCACGGAACACTTCAATGTTTACCAAGCAAGTTACAGACAGTAAAACCTTCAAATGGTTTGACGAACGTTTAGAAATCCAAGCAATTTCTGATGATATTGCTAGCAAATACGTTCCCCCCCACGTCAATATCTTCTATTGCCTGGGTGGAATCACATTGGTATGCTTTGTCATTCAGTTTGCCACTGGCTTTGCAATGACATTTTACTACTCACCTACTGTTGCTGATGCTTTCACCTCAGTAGAAAAGATCATGACGGAAGTCAACTTCGGTTGGTTGATTCGTTCCATCCACCGCTGGAGTGCCAGCATGATGGTATTGATGATGATCCTCCACACCTTCCGCGTGTATCTAACTGGTGGATTCAAAAATCCTCGCGAACTCACCTGGATTACTGGAGTCATTCTCGCAGTGATCACTGTCAGCTTTGGCGTAACTGGTTATTCTCTACCTTGGGATCAAATCGGCTACTGGGCAGTTAAAATCGTATCAGGTGTACCTGAAGCGATTCCTGTCGTTGGTGTTGCGATGGCAGACTTGCTACGTGGTGGTTCTAGTGTCGGTCAAGCAACTTTGACTCGCTACTACAGCTTACACACTTTCGTATTGCCTTGGTTCATTGCTGTATTCATGTTGTTACACTTCATCATGATTCGCAAACAAGGTATTTCTGGCCCTCTCTAAATGTTAGAGCATAGGGGATAAAGACTAGGGATTGGTTCAAATTTCTAGTTCTTTATCATCTGCTAGATCCACTTTCCAAACTAACTAAAATTTACGTCATTAATTTACTATGGCAACTATCAAAAAACCGGATCTTTCCGATCCATCTCTGAGAGCCAAATTAGCTCAAGGCATGGGTCACAACTACTACGGCGAACCTGCTTGGCCTAACGATCTACTGTATATCTTCCCTGTCGTCATCTTCGGAACGATCGGTTGTTGTACAGCGTTAGCTATTCTAGATCCAGCTCTAGTCGGCGAACCTGCTAATCCTTTTGCGACTCCTTTGGAAATCTTGCCTGAGTGGTACTTATGGCCTGTATTCCAACTATTGCGCGTGTTACCTAACAAACTTTTAGGAATAGCCTGCATGGCTGGCGTACCATTAGGTCTACTTGTAGTGCCTTTCTTGGAAAGCGTCAACAAGTTCCAAAACCCTTTCCGTCGCCCTGTAGCGATGGCAGTATTCCTCTTTGGAACTGTATTCACCATCTACTTGGGTATCGGTGCAACTTTACCGATCTCTACTTCTTTGACCTTGGGCTTATTCTAAATCGATATTTTATCGTTTAGCAATTGTCTTAGCAATTTGAACAAACAAACCTATCTAGCTAAAACTAGGTAGGTTTATTTATATCTATTTTTTCTTGTCTGGTTCAATGCCAGATTTTTTCAAGGCATCATTATGTCGATCTTCACTAGCTTTTTGCCTTCTTTCACCCATACTTTTTAGATTCATTTCTGACTGAGTTGCCGCTGCTTTTTGTCGAACGCCAGATATGACAAGAGATGCCTGATGGGTAATGCCTTGACCGATCGGCGTGTAGACTAATGCTGGATAGAGAATTAAACCGATGATGCCAAGTTTGAATATTGTTCTTGGCAATGTATGGAGCGTGACTGAATTCGATCGCAATAATCGATCTTTTCGTTTCTTTGGATCGGTAAATTCTCCACTTCGAGCATATTGTGGCTCTGAAGATGCAGAACTTTTTTTGTGACCTCGATCGCCACTTAGTTCGCTAGATTTAGATCCTTGAGAATTGCCATAAGTCGGTTTTGCCTTCTTGTGTTTCATAGGGGTTGAGTTGTCGAGGGGCGCAGGTACTACTTCGATGTCTGTAGTGTTCCCACATTTCCCAATTCACGATCGCCACTGGTATTACAGATGAGCAGTCGCTCCCAAGTTAAATTCTGTTCGGTATCGACTCGCCACCGCAGCAGGTTCGCCGATTGTCCCACATAATCATCGGGGAGATTTATGGCATGACGAGGTGCTGTAGTAGCTAAAGCAATCGCATTACCAATATCGCAGACTCCCCATTTGACCAGATTTTGCACCCCAACTAATAGGGATAAAGTAGTTCCCGAAAGTGTCCCATCGGGAAGTCTCGCAGTACCATCAATCACATCAATTTTCCGCGTATCCCAGGGATACTTACCATCGGGTAAACCGAGAGGGGATAGAGCATCACTCACCAAGAATAAACCCTCCGTATAATTTCCCGATCGCAGTAACAATTGCAACATAGTTGGATGAACGTGTTGTCCATCGGCAATGAAGCCACATTGAACACCAGCATGAGTCAAAGCAGCACCGAGCAATCCTGGCTCCCGATGGTGCAATCCTGGCATGGCATTAAAAGCATGAGTCACCATTGATGCGCCGCTACCAAACGCATTCTCAGCTTGCTCTAAATTCGCCAGCGAGTGCCCTAGACTGACGATGATATCCAAAGACCTTAAATAGGGGACGACCTCGCCTGTAGGGTCTAATTCAGGGGCGAGAGTGATAGCTTTGACGATGTGGGCATATTCGCCGAGTACTTCATCAATTCGATCGAGTGTCAAGGGTAGTAAATAAGCTTCGGGATGAGCACCCCGTTTTTGACGATTCAAAAATGGCCCTTCCAAATGAACGCCAAGGATTTGGGCGGTATCTTGCCGCTGATTTGCCATAAAATCAGCGAAGACTGCTAGCGATCGATGAATATTGTCGATCGAAGTCGTGACAATAGTGGGCAAAAATCCATCTACACCCTGTGCCCACAAATAATCACAGATCTGATTCAACCTGTCAAAATCTGCCATCTGCACATCAGGAAACGCCAATCCCAACGCCCCATTAATCTGAAGATCGACACCACCGAGCGAAATCCAATCTCCCTCGACATCAATAATCGGCAAATCGCCCTTCACCGTGCGATCGATTTCGACAATCTGTCGATCTTCAATGGCGATCTGTTGCAATCCGTCGGATCCAGGTATTCGGGCGTTGATAATTTTGTACTTATTCATGGTAGTGAATCGGTGACTCTGGGATATGGGGGTATATATGATGGTCAATAGATCGATTTGTATCTAATTTGACCATTTCGCAATCTCGTCCGATGTTAAATTAAACACACTAAGAGATGTTATTACTTACGCACTAAATTTTTTGCCACACTCAAAATATACTACATTAATTTAGTTCGGATTGGTTCAATTGATTTAACGAGCGCAGTGCAAGCTGATAAACAGAGGTTCTTCGACTCGATCGAACAAATAGGAAATTAAGAATGGTTTCAAAAGCAAGTACAAAACAACAACAAAGATCTACAGATGAAAGCTTCAGTCGGTTTTTTAGAAAGCTATTCGCTGTCAATTGGTATAGACAACTATCGAGCACTTGGCGTAATTGCTTGCCGATTGCCGTGGCAATTATCGTTTTTTGGAATGTTGCAGCCGTAGCACAAAAAGCTCCGCCAGACGCGATTAAAATGGCTGAAGAACTCAAAGTCAATCTTGATACGGCTTGGGTGACGATCGCGGCGATGTTAGTCATCTTTATGAATGCTGGTTTCTGCATGTTAGAAACTGGATTTTGTCGCGAAAAAAATGCTGTCAACGTCTTGGCAAAAAACCTGATCGTGTTTGCCCTCTCCAGCGTCGCTTTTTGGGCGATCGGATTTGGCTTGATGTTCAGCACGGGGAATGACTTGATTGGTACCGAAGGATTCTTCTTGACAGGCGCGGACAATAGTCCAGCTATGGGTGATGCCTACAAGGGGGCATTTACTTCGCTCAATTGGACGGGAATACCTTTAAGTACTAAGTTCTTTTTCCAACTGGCGTTTGCTGGTACCGCAGCGACAATCGTTTCTGGTGCAGTTGCCGAACGGATTAAATTTTTATCGTTCCTAATTTTTAGCTTGTTATTAGTCGGCATCGTTTATCCGATTACTGGGCATTGGATCTGGGGTGGTGGCTGGCTGGCAGACATGGGATTCTTTGATTTTGCTGGTTCTACTGTTGTCCACTCCGTCGGCGGCTGGGCTGCGCTGCTAGGAGCGTGGATACTTGGGGCGAGAATCGGTAAATACAATAAAGATGGTAGTGCCAATGCCATACCAGGTCACAATATGAGTATTGCGACTTTGGGCTGCTTGATTTTGTGGTTTGGATGGTTTGGATTCAACCCTGGCTCGACAATGGGTGTCTCAGCAGCGATCGGACATATTGCTGTGACTACTAATACTGGTGGTGCTTTTGGGGGTATTGCCGCCACCGCCGTTGCTTGGCTGGTACTCGGCAAACCAGATCTATCCATGATTATCAACGGTATCTTAGCTGGACTAGTGGCTGTAACTGCTTCCTGTGCTTGGATTAGTGTGCCCTCTGCTGCAATTATTGGTACTGTGGGTGGGATTTTGGTAGTGTTCGCAGTTAGTTTCTTCGATCGCATCAAAATTGACGATCCTGTCGGCGCAACATCGGTGCATTTAGTCAATGGGATCTGGGGAACTTTAGCTGTCGGATTGTTCAGTCAGGGTGAAGCTTTTGGTGTCACCCCCGCACCAAAAAATGGCATCTTTTTTGGTGGTGGTTTTGAGCAATTGGGTCATCAACTAGTTGGCATATTGGCAGTTGGTGGAGTGACAGTTGTAATGTGTTACATCTTCTGGGCAATTCTCAAAGCAACCATGGGAATTAGGGTTACTGCGGAAGAAGAATTCCAAGGATTGGACATCAGCGAACACGGAATGGAAGCATATCCAGGTTCCTCCCTTGGCAGCGTAACTGATTACAGTAAAGAGATCTGAACGTCAATCTCGACCACATCCTAGACTTCCTGCGAAAGTAAAAGCACAATCATTTTCAATACCGTTTTCACCCCTAAATTCCCTCTATTCCCTATCCCCTATCCCCTGACTTTCGCAGGAAGTCTACTGCAACACCCCCCAATACGCTTTTTGTTAAACAGATATATTTGCTACTATTAGTACAGCTTTAGGTGGACTTTGTATCACTAGCCGTACTCGCGCAGCGTATCCGTCAGGATGGCTTTAGTCGCTGGCTAACCGAACCATATTGCAATACCCAAAGGCTTCTTGGAGAAGCCTTTGGGTATTGCAGTATATGATGGTCGTAGCTTCGATCGACTATTTATTCAACAATTCCAAACTATGACATCTCCTTTGATTGGTATCATTATGGGTAGCGATTCCGATCTACCGACGATGAAAGCCGCGATCGAAATCTGCGAACAATTTACAGTCTCTTTTGAAGTAGCGATCGTCTCCGCTCATCGTACCCCAGAACGGATGGTGGAGTATGCCCAGACAGCCCATCAACGGGGCTT
Organism: Chamaesiphon sp. VAR_4_metabat_408; assembly: GCA_031422115.1. Taxonomy (GTDB): domain Bacteria; phylum Cyanobacteriota; class Cyanobacteriia; order Cyanobacteriales; family Chamaesiphonaceae; genus Chamaesiphon. The sequence continues at coordinate 5,798 of JANOPX010000162.1, forward strand.
GAAAGTAATTATCGCTGGGGCAGGCGGTGCAGCTCATTTACCCGGCATGGTCGCCGCGCTCACCCCCTTACCAGTCATCGGCGTACCCGTACAAACCAAGACATTAGCGGGGGTAGACTCACTATACTCGATCGTCCAAATGCCCGCAGGTATTCCAGTTGCTACAGTAGCGATCGGTAATGCGACAAATGCTGGATTACTCGCCGTACAAATTCTCGCGACTCACGACAAAGAATTACTAACCAAAATCCAATCTTACCGAGATAGTCTCAAAAATATCGTATTGGAAAAACAAGCCAAATTAGATCGGGTTGGCTATCAAAATTATTAACCGACAAACTTTGGATGCAAATATTTATATTACATTTAGATTGCAAGGTTGAAATTTTTATTCAGTACAAATGCTGGTTTTTGGAATCGATCTAAGCCGCTAACTGACTTAACGTAAGATATTTGTGAATAGTACAAATATTGCGTCTTCTATCTCGATCGACTGCTCAATCCTCTCGGAGCGGAATTTGAGCAATGTATTCTGATTAGAGATCTCTAACTCAGTTGTATAGCTATGAGCTATTGGTACGAAATGATACTTATTCGACCGACTCCAATAAAATGTGCTCTAGAATACAGAACTACCCATGCCACCAAACACAAAATTGTCGGACGACTCGACAAGATTGGCTAGGTAAATCTACGGTTTGAAAGATATAAATGCAAGTGTTTACAAAAATCCTCCCTGTATGTTTGATGGCGATATGGTTCCTCAGTGGGCCACTAATGGGTAATGCTTTGGCAGCAGATGTCAAAACACCCGCAATGGATATCAATGGTATTAATACTGGCGATACAGCTTGGGTACTAATGTCCTCGGCTTTGGTATTACTAATGACTCCAGGTTTGGCTTTTTTCTACGGTGGTTTGGTACGTTCTAGAAACGTCCTCAACACCATGATGATGAGTTTGGTATTGATGGGCATAGTCGGTGTCACCTGGGTATTGTGGGGCTATAGTCTCGCCTTCTCCCCTGATTCGGTAGCTACAGTTCAAGGTGCGGTTAAGATTACTACCAATCCATTTATTGGCAACTTGAATTGGTTTGGTTTAGCTGGAGTTGATTTCTACAAACCCGATCCTGTGGGTTATGCCGGAACTATTCCTCATCAAGTTTTTATGGTTTATCAGATGATGTTCGCGATCATCACTCCCGCACTGATTTCTGGTGCGATTGTCGAGCGGATGAGTTTCAAAGCTTACTTCTGGTTTGTTATTCTTTGGTCTACATTTATTTATGCTCCCCTCGCTCACATGGTTTGGGGTAAAGGTTTGATTGGTGTAAATATTGGTGCGCTCGACTTTGCTGGTGGTACTGTCGTACATATCAGTTCTGGTGTTGCGGCGGTAGTTTCCGTACTAATGATTGGTAAGCGTAGAACCTACCCCAATCAACCAGCCGCACCCCATAATGTGCCGTTTGTCCTCTTGGGGATTGGCTTGTTGTGGTTTGGCTGGTTTGGATTTAATGGCGGAAGTGCTCTAGGTGCCAATGGGTTGGCGGCTGTAGCTTTTGTTACGACTGCTGTTTCTGCTTGTGCTGGTGGTTTGATGTGGCTGATCCTGGAATGGGTACTACGAGAGAAACCTACTGCGGTAGGGATTGCGAGTGGTTTCTTGGCTGGATTGGTGGGGATTACGCCATCGGCTGGTTATGTCACTCCTTTGAGTGCGATCCTCATCGGTTTTATTACGGCTACTTGTTGTTTCTTTGCTGTGAGTCTTCGTGCCAAATTACAGTTTGATGATTCCCTCGATACTTTCCCCGTACACGGTGTTGGTGGTACTGTGGGTGCGATTCTGACTGGTGTATTTGCCACCACAGATGTCAATCCCTTGGGTGCTAATGGTTTGATTGCTGGCGATAGCAGTTTGATTGTCAAACAAATTATTGCCGTGGTGATTACTTATGCTTTTGCTGCTGCGGGTACGGCGATTATTCTCGGATTACTCAAGTTGGTGATGGAACTACGAGTGAAACCCGAAGCCGAGTATCAAGGCTTGGATATCAATGAGCATGGTGAAGAAGGCTATGGCGAGGAATTCGCTTCTGGCTTGAGTATGACGAATAAAGATGGTTAAGAGTTGAGATGGGGAAATTAAGCCCCTACTGTTTGTTAAAATAGGGCGGGAGGTAATTAGTTGCTTCTCGCCCTATTTTTATATTTATCACTAAAATCTCACCCTTCAAACCTGACATGGATACGAAAGCTTTTAAACGATCTTTGAATCAATCAGACAACTATCATCGCAAGGGATTTGGACATCAAGCTGAAGTCGAAAAGGTGTTGGAGTCAGAGTATCAAAGTAATCTGATTCAGGAAATCCGCGATTTGGGCTACACCATGACAAGGGGAGATGTGACGATTCGACTGGCTGAGTCGTTTGGATTTTGTTGGGGTGTAGAAAGAGCTGTCGCTATCGCCTATGAAACTCGCCAACATTTCCCCACCGAACAGATTTGGATCACTAATGAAATTATTCACAATCCTTCGGTAAATCAACGGTTGCGGGAGATGAAAGTTGGGTTCATCGAAGTAGAAGATGGCGCGAAAAATTTCGATGTTATCGATCGAGGCGATGTAGTCATCCTACCTGCTTTTGGTGCGAGCATTCCTGAGATGCAATTACTCAATGATAAAGGCTGTACGATCGTCGATACTACCTGTCCCTGGGTATCCAAAGTCTGGAATACGATCGAAAAGCACAAGAAAAAAGACTATACTTCGATCGTTCACGGTCAATACAAGCATGAAGAAACGATCGCGACAATCTCCTTTGCTGATAAATATTTGATCGTCCTAAATATGGCGCAAGCAAACTATGTTGCCGATTATATCCTCAATGGTGGCGACAAAGCTGAATTCTTTGCTAAATTTGCCAATGCTCATTCTACCGATTTTGACCCCGATATCGACTTAGAAAGAGTCGGTATCGCCAATCAAACCACCATGCTCAAAACCGAAACCGAAGCCATCGGTAAACTATTCGAGCGCACGATGATGAAAAAATATAGCACCGCCGAACTCAATGACCATTTCCAGAGCTTCAATACGATCTGTGATGCCACCCAGGAGCGTCAGGATGCCATGTTCAAACTCGTAGACGTGAAACTCGACCTAATGCTGGTTATCGGCGGTTACAACTCATCTAATACCACTCATCTACAGGAGATTTCGATCGAACATCAAATCCCCTCCTATCATATCGATAGTGATGCCCGCATTTCGATCGACAATCGCATCGAACACAAGCCTTTGGGTAAAGATCTAGAAATCACCGACAACTGGCTTCCCCCAGGCAAAATTACCATCGGAGTCACATCGGGCGCATCCACCCCTGATAAAGTAGTAGAAGACGCGATCGAACGTATTTTCGCTACTAAAAATTCTGTTCGATAGCGATGATACTTTGCTAATAATCTGACTAATACCCGCATGGGTGTGTTATGAGTTCGTCACCAAAATTAAAAGCCCGTATTCCTTTTTTAGTAGAGGATACGGGCTTTTATGGTGTGATAATGAAAATTTTGGGATATTGAGTATCGAGCAATACGGTAAGCACAAAACGCAGGCTACGCCAACGGTTAATTAAGCTAAAAACTGTTAGTACAGCTTTAGGCGAAATTTGCTTCATGTGCCCTGATTTTAATCGGTGGCAGTTCTTGCCTGAACCGTATTGGAGTGTCGAGTACTTTCAGATTACCCAAAATGTGATGCTTTTTCTTTCAGATTATCGAATCTTTGATATATACTGCGTCTAGTAAATCGAGCTTAAAGTTACACGATCCCACGAATCGATCGCACCCTGTTTTTAATATGAATTGTCACTATCTTTTGACAATCCATATTTGCGGACAAAGGGATTCTAACGCCCAGATAGTCAAAAAAAATTAACTATTATCGCTATGTTTTTGGAGTAGTTTTTGTGAATAAGCCTTTTGAATCTAAGATTGAAATTATAAAAAGTCAGGATTTTTTCGAGGTATACATGCCCCCATACTTTCCAAGCTTATCAACTTATATAAATTGTTTTTTTCTGACACCAGTATACTCAATAATTTTTTTGTTTATCGCAGGCTTTGGGGTAACCTTTTTATCTCGAGTGTTTGCAGATATTTATTCTCTTCCGAATTTATTGCGCTCCAGACCTTTCTATGAATTTGTCAATCCACTTTATCTTGCCATCTATCTAATGTTTTCTTTGATTGTGGCATTTATTACTTTATTCATACCTTTTGCCTTTATTGGTGGTTTATTTTGGGTAATAGACCTGACACTCTTTACTCCAATCACTAAAAGATATTTACGAATTAGTGAAAATCGAATTGTATTGTCAAGAATTTTTGTTTGGCAAAAAAAGAGAAGTCTAATTGTCCCTTCTGGTTTAATCGAAGAAATTTCCAAACTAATTTTAACTCGCGAACATTTTTATGATGATGATGGTTCTACAAAGAAAAGAGAGGCTAAGTTGGAAATTATTATAGAGAGTCAACTTCCAGAAAAACAACGCCCAAATCTACAAAAACATCATATTAATGCTACTTTTATTCAAGAAATAGATAAGAGAATAATAGAATTTGATAATACCTTTAAAGCTAATACTGAGTTAGCTAATGCTGAGTTAGCATGGCTCGCATATGAAATTAGTGAATGGCTTGACAAACCACTAACAATTGTTGAACCGAACTAATACTGGCAATTCGCAGTCAAATCTAAATACGGTGCGGTTAGCCACCGATTAAAATCAAGGCTAGTATTTATCCTTACCTCCCAACTTCCAACTCTTCACTCCCAACCTTCCCAACTATAACAATCCTATTTGAGATCCTGTGCTACTGAGGCTGGTGCGTTACGGCTGAAGCCTAACACACCCTACACTAACCTAGCTGCTCATTTACGCTTAGTAGGTTTATTTACGCCGCTCAGTACTAGATTATTAGCTTAACCGAATGAAATCGATTGAAAATTAACTCATCGCCAACATCCGTTCCATCGGGCGTAAAGCCGCTAATCTCACCTCTTCAGTCATGGTGATTTCTGGCGATTTATTCTTCATTGCCAGATACAACTTTTCCAAAGTATTCAATCGCATGTGGGGACATTCATTACAAGCACAATTATTCATCGGTGGTGCTGGAATAAACACCTTATCGGGTTGCGCCTTTTCCATCTGATGGATGATTCCTGGCTCTGTAGCGATGATAAATTGCTTGCACTCACTCTGTTGAGTATATTTTAATAACGCGCTCGTAGAACCGATAAAATCGGCATGACGCAATACCGCTTCTTCACACTCTGGATGGGCGATAACCTCCGCATGGGGATGGGCAATCTTTAGCTGTACCAACTTCTTCTCGGAAAAAGTTTCATGTACAATACAACTCCCTTGCCATAATACCATTTCTCGATCGGCTTGCTCCATTACATACCGCCCTAAATTGCGATCGGGTGCAAAAATAATTCCCTGCTCCAACGGAATTTGCTTGACAATTTTCACCGCATTAGAGCTAGTACAAATAATATCACTCAGCCCCTTAATCTCCGCCGTACAGTTGATATAAGAAATCACAATATGATTGGGATATTGTGCCTTAAATGCCGCAAACGCATCAGCAGGGCAACTATCAGCCAAAGAACAACCCGCCGCCAAATCTGGCAACAACACCAACTTGTGTGGATTCAAAATTTTGGCAGTTTCCGCCATAAAGTGAACGCCAGCAAAAACAATTACATCCGCCTCCGTACTCGCCGCCTTCCGTGACAATTCCAACGAATCCCCAATAAAGTCCGCCACATCCTGAATCTCCCCATCCTGATAATAATGGGCGAGGATGACCGCATTGAGCGATCGCTTCAAATTTTCAATCGCGCCTACCAAATCTAGGGGTATTTGTACTTGGTTAGCAGTCTTGGGTGCGGTGACAAACATTTGGGCTACTGGGTGAAAGCTAGTATTTCTAATTATAGTACTTTTTACCAAAATGCCAATGTCGCTCGATAAATATCCGCCGATTTTGCTATCCACCCTGTAGGGGCAATTCATGAAGCGGCGGTTTTATAGCAGTCGCCAGGGCGATTAGGACATCTCATTACTGCGATACCCCCGACTTCTCCCAGAAGTCGGGGGTATGTCCTAACAACCGACAAGACATTGCCCCTACAGGATGGATAGCATTGTCAAGTAGGAATTGACAATGCTAGGGTCATGGCGTAAAGTGATACTTGACAGCGATCGCCCGAACCCATGAAAAACCGACTCAAAGAACTCCGCGAATTCCATAAATGGTCGCAAGCCGACTTAGCTAGGGAATTAGGCGTTAGTCGTCAGGCGGTGAATGGTTTTGAGTCTGGCAAATTCGATCCTAGCCTAGAGATGGCTTTCAAAATTGCCACGTTGTTTGATGTTCCACTAGAAGATGTATTTATTTACGAGGTCAAGAATTTTATGGACACACTTATCGAACAATTAAAGAAAATGTTTGGGTTTGAGCGATTTACCGAAAAAGCAGTCGATGCAGTCAAGTTTGCTCATAATGAGGCGACAAAAGCCCAGTCACCACAACTAGAACCAGAACACTTATTATTAGGATTATTAGCCGACCCGATGACAACTTCGGCGGGAATATTAAAATCGAGTGGGATGACATTAAATATCGAGATTACCGATCGATCTTTTGAGATCGATAGTAAGCCTAATCTCAGTCCACAGACTAAATTAGCGATCGAACTTGCTTTAGAAATAACTCGACTCAAAGGTAATAAATTTATCGGTACAGAACATTTATTATGGGGTTTAGTTCGACTTAGTGAAACAGAAAATCCAAATTTGAATGAGATATTTCAACGATATGAAATCAATCTCGAAACATTAAACGACCGACTCGCAACAAAGGTTTAAATCGACACTTAAAACAACCGATGTAGCAACTGCTATGGCCGTCGCCACATCGGTAAGGACACTCTAGATCTCAGTCCGCGTAGGCGGACTTTGCATCACTAGCCGCGACTTTAGTCGCTGGCTAACCAAAGCGTATTGCCCAATTTTAATCATTGCGAAGCAAAAAAAAACTCCCGCCCAAAGGACAGGAGTAAATTTGTATTAGACCATAAAAAACAATCTATTAGTCAATATCGCCCAAGAACAATGTTGGTTCTGTATCGCGATTGATTCCCTTCTCAAAACCAGCAGCAGCCGCGCGAGCGCGTCCTGCGTGCCATAGGTGTCCGATGAGGAGGAAGAATCCTAAGACAAAGTGAGAACAAGCCAACCATGCACGAGGAGATACATAGTTGAAAGCATTGATTTCAGTGATGACACCACCAACAGAGTTCAAGGAACCCAATGGAGCGTGAGTCATGTACTCAGCAGCACGACGTGCTTGCCAAGGTTGAATGTCATTTTTGATTTTGGTCAAGTCAAGACCGTTAGGGCCACGGAGAGGCTCCAACCAAGGGCCTTGGAAATCCCAGAACCGCATGGTTTCACCACCGAAGATGATTTCTCCAGAAGGAGAACGCATCAAGTATTTACCCAAGCCAGTTGGCCCTTGAGCGGTCGCAACGTTCGCACCTAGGCGTTGGTCGCGAATCAAGAAGGTCAAAGCTTGTGCTTGTGAAGCTTCAGGTCCAGTAGGCCCAAAGAATTCACTAGGGTAAACAGTGTTGTTGTACCAAACCATGATGGAAGCAACGAAGCCCATCAAGGATAATGCGCCTAAGCTGTAAGACAGATAAGCTTCACCAGACCAAACTAGAGCACGACGTGCCCAACCGAATGGCTTGGTGAGAATGTGCCATACACCACCAGCGATACAAACAAATCCGACCCAAATATGTCCGCCGACAACATCTTCTAAGTTGTTGACACTGACAATCCAGCCTTCGCCACCGAAGGGAGATTTGAGCAGATAACCAAAGATGATGACTGGGTTGAGAGTAGGATTGGTTACAATCCGTACATCTCCGCCACCTGGTGCCCAAGTATCATATAGACCACCAACAAACATCGCTTTGATGACCAAGAGCAATGCGCCGATGCCTAGAATGACGAGGTGAAAACCTAGGATACTAGTCATTTTATTCTTGTCTCTCCAGTCGTAACCGAAGAAAGCAGAATATTCTTCTAAGGTGTCAGGCCCACGCAATGCGTGATACAGACCACCAACACCTAATACCGCAGAAGAAATTAGGTGTAAAACACCGACAACGAAGTAAGGGAAAGAATCGACTACTTCACCACCTGGCCCAACGCCCCATCCTTGGGTCGCTAAGTGAGGGAGTAAAATCAAGCCTTGTTCGTACATTGGCTTTTCTGGTACGAAGTGAGCCACTTCAAACAGGCACATAGCACCTGCCCAGAATACAATCAAACCAGCGTGAGCGACATGTGCGCCCAACAGCTTACCAGACAAATTGATCAGACGTGCGTTACCAGACCACCAAGCAAAGCCAGTTGAGTCTTGGTCGCGACCGCCGCCTACAATCGTATTATTAAAGGACGTTTCCACTCTTGGCGTACCTCTATCGATGAAATATATAAGGACAAAAAAACAAAGGAGATAAATAGTATTGCATATTTATCTCCCAACGTATCGGATCTCTTAGAGAGCGTTACCGCGAGGTAGGACTTCTTCAGGGAAGATGAACTGCTCGTGGGGTTGATCTTGAGGAGCCATCCACGCGCGGATACCTTCGTTTAGAAGAATATTTTTGGTGTAGAATGTTTCAAACTCAGGATCTTCAGCAGCTCTCAATTCTTGTGATACGAAATCGTATGCACGCAAGTTTAGAGCCAAACCAACGATACCGACGGAACTCATCCACAAGCCTGTCACAGGGACAAACAGCATGAAGAAGTGCAACCAGCGTTTGTTGGAGAAAGCAATCCCGAAGATTTGCGACCAAAAACGGTTCGCAGTTACCATCGAGTAGGTTTCTTCTGCTTGAGTAGGGTCGAATGCACGGAAAGTATTCGCGTTTTCGCCATCTTCAAACAAGGTGTTTTCTACAGTTGCACCGTGAATCGCACAAAGTAATGCACCACCGAGAATACCTGCAACGCCCATCATGTGGAAAGGGTTGAGTGTCCAGTTGTGGAAACCTTGTAGGAATAGGATGAAACGGAAGATTGCTGCTACACCAAAAGAAGGTGCAAAGAACCAACCAGATTGACCCAATGGGTAGATCAAGAAGACGCTGACAAATACGGCGATAGGACCAGAGAACGCGAGCGCGTTGTAAGGACGAATCCCTACTAGACGAGCGATTTCAAACTGACGTAACATAAAGCCAATCAAACCAAACGCGCCATGAAGAGCAACAAATGCCCACAGACCGCCTAGTTGACACCAGCGAGTGAAGTCACCTTGCGCTTCAGGCCCCCAGAGGAGCATGAGGGAGTGTCCAACACTGTTGGGAGGAGTGGATAGAGCTACTGTGAGGAAGTTACAGCCTTCGAGGTAGCTAGATGCCAAACCGTGGGTGTACCAAGAAGATACAAAAGTCGTACCTGTCATCCAACCGCCGAGGGCCATGAATGCACAAGGGAATAGCAAGACTCCAGACCAACCGACAAAAACGAAGCGATCTTTTTTTAACCAGTCATCCACGACATCAAAGATGCCTCTTTCGGACTCCTGACGGCCAACTGCAATAGTCATGGCGCAGCAAATCTCCAGATATTATAAGAGCGTTATTGTATACGATCGACTAGTAAGATTCAATCTTTCCGGTCGGCGCATTGATAAGCAAACCGATTATTAAAGTCAGTTTACGTTTCTTTACCAAGTTTAATAGAATTAAAGCAGAATTGGCAGGGTTTCAGGTGTTTTTTTCGGAAAAAATTAATATTTGGTCGGATACCAACTCATTTTTGTACCAAACTCTCACGAATGAGACAGATAAATGAGTATAAATACTCAGATAAAATTTATATTCCCACCGATCCCATTCTCTAACGACTGGTTTCAGCAGTCAACTATTCATTAGCGTACAATTAGGGTTTAACACTCCAAATTCGATCTATATATGTACGTTATCGAAATCTTGCTCAAAAATACCGCAATGCCCATGTCGGTACAACGGAAGACTGTTGAGGAAGCAACTACCGTTTATCAACAAGTATTGGCAGCAATGGGATCGAGCGAGCGCGGTCTGTTAGAATTGTCCTGCGATCGCCAACCCGAAAAGAAAATCGCCGTAATGACAGATCTCATCGTCGCTGCTCAGATGTACGAAAAATCCGGTGGTGCGGCTGCTGGGAAAACTACTGGCTTTGCCTCTTTCGCTGCTGCAACCTAATCTGATTTTGGATTTTGGATTTTGCGGATGCGTGAACAGTCCTTTGTTCCCACGGATCGGGCGATCCGATCCGACGACAGTGGAGCGAAAAGTGCAACTCGCCTTTGTCACCCGCCCAGTGGTACATTGAGGGTTTCCCAACTGGGCGGGTCACAAAGGCCAGACAAGTAGAGCACCTTTTCAAGACAACGCACCAAGCGGATTTTGGATTAAAACTAGTCCCCCAGTCCCCCAGTCCCCCAGTCCCCCAGTCCCCCCGTCCCCCCGTCCCCCCGTCCCCCCGTCCCCTGATGCTACCAGTCGAACCTGCGATCGAAGTCAAAGATTTATCCTTTGCTTGGCAATCTGGCGAAACTGTCCTCGACGGTTGCTCTTTGTCAGTACCACAGGGAGAATTTTGGATGTTATTGGGTACTAATGGTAGTGGTAAATCGACCTTGCTCAGGTTACTAGCTGGATTACTTACCCCTCAAGTCGGTAAAATTGATATCAATGGTGGTTTGGGCATTGTGTTTCAAAATCCCGATCGTCAATTGGTGATGCCGACTGTCGGGGCTGATGTAGCATTTGGGCTAGTTGCTGAAAAATTGACACCGAGTCAAGTTCGCCATCGAGTAACTGAAGCTCTTGCTGCCGTGAATTTGGCCGACCTAATCCGCCGACCGATTTACGCGCTCAGTGGCGGTCAAAAGCAGCGTGTAGCAATCGCGGGGGCGATCGCTAGGCAAAACATCCAAATCATCCTATTTGACGAGCCTACGGCTTTGTTAGACCCCGATGCCCAATTGGATTTGGTCGATCGAGTTCGCAATCTAGTCAAAAGTCGGGGACTCACTGCACTCTGGGTAACACATCGACTCGAAGAATTAGATTATTGTGATGGGGCATTTCTGCTCGAACATGGTAAATTGGTCGATCGAGGCGAACCAGCCCGAATGCGCCAAAGATTGATGCAAGAAATAGAACCTCGATCGATCGACCATCGACCAGATTCTTTGTAGGGGCTAGTCTAGCTAGAACCTTTGGCAAGGTAACTAAAATATCCAAATCAAAACCTACCCTCCCGACTGGAAAGTAGCTAGAGAATACTAATCACGATCGATGACTCGACAACTGTTAAGATAGTCGTGTTAGTTTGAACAGTTGTTAAGAACATTGCGAGTTAGACCATGCCTCCTTCACGTAAACAAGCAGTGCTGCTCGTTGACGGCTACAACGTGATTGGAGCCTGGACAGACCTACAAGATCGGCCCAAGAATAGTCCTTCAGTACTCCAGTCAGGGTCGAGTGAAGATTTAGAAGCAGCTCGATCGAAACTAGTTGAGGCTCTCATTAACTATAGTGCTTTTGAAGACTACGAAACAAAAATAGTATTCGATGCCTACAGTCGAGATTCCCCAGCCTACTGCGAAGATATCACCCCCAATTTATCAGTCCATTACACCGACTTCCTCGAAACCGCCGATACATACATCGAGAAGTTCTGCGCTGCATTTCGCCACGATCTCCATTATTCAGCATCCAGACTCATTGTAGCTACATCCGATCGCGCCCAACAACTAACAGTCCTTGGCTTTGGCGCAGAATGGATCTCCGCTCTCCAACTCATCTCCAACGTCGATTTTAGTGCCAAACGAGCGAAGGGAAGGCAACGCACCCATAATAAATCTTCCAGTCGCTTTCTATTCAACTCCCTAGACCCCAAAGCACAAGCCAGGTTATCAGCCATGCGATTTGGCTTACCTCCTGATGAAGAGACGGGGAGAGGGGGGGACGGG
>JANOPX010000163.1:0-17152 GCA_031422115.1 Chamaesiphon sp. VAR_4_metabat_408
CCCCCTCTCCCCCTCCCCCCATGCCCCTCCTCATCGCCGCTATCCTAGATTACCTCATCGGCGATCCTTGGGGATGGCTGCATCCGGTACAGGTCATGGGTTGGGCGATCGACAGGTATACCCAGTTCGCGCTCAAATACTGTCATACACCTAGCTCTCGTCGCCTTGCGGGAGTAGTGTTGTTTGGTGGATTAACTTTAGCTACTGGAGGAGTGAGTTGGGGGGTGATATATGCTTGTAATTGGCTCCATCCCTGGCTGGGAATCGCGGTAGAATCGATCGCCCTAGCTAGTTGTTTTGCAGGGCGAAGTTTGCGTCAGGCGGCGGAAGATGTTCTCGCCGGAGTAGCAACTGGAGATCTAGATCTGGCTAAATCCAAGCTCGCCCTATATGTGGGGCGAGATACCGATAATCTCACCATTGCCGATATCTATCGCGCTATCCTCGAAACAGTTACCGAAAATGCGATCGATGGGGTGATGGCTCCGCTATTTTATGCGATCGTCGGTCTATGTATCCCCGCAATTGGGGCTGTGCCCCTCGCGATGGCGTACAAAGCTGCTAGTACCCTAGATTCTATGGTCGGCTATCGGCACGAGCCATACGCCGATCTAGGCTGGTGTAGTGCCAAATCTGAAGATATCCTTACCTGGCTCCCTTGTCGTCTGAGCGTACTCACCATCGGGATTATTTCTGGTAAACCCTTAACTGTCTGGCGACTCTGTGCGCGAGATGCCATCCACGATCCTAGTCCCAATTCTGGTTGGAGTGAATGCGCCTATGCTGCTGCACTGGGGGTACAAGTTGGGGGGATAAATTATTATCGGGGCGAAGTTCGGGAAAAACCACTCTTGGGCGATGATTTAGCACCGATTACCCCAGCGAAGATAGAGCAAGCTCTGGGTTTAACTCGGTACAGTTTTTTAGGATGGTTGAGTCTGGTATCGATCGGGATCATCTCAATACGGTAAGCGCAAAGCGCAGACTACGCCAACAGTTAAACTAATACTTGCTCCGATCTAGTACAGCTTTAGGCGGACTTTGCATCACTAGCCCTACTCGCGGAGCGTATCCGTCAGGATGGTTTTAATCGGTGGCTAACCGAACCGTATTGGGTATAATCTCACATCTTGCACCAACCTAAATCCCAAATAATTAATCTGTGCGAAAGTGCTTGGATCTAGACTTATTTTCGGCGATTCTCTTGACAGAGAGGCTACGCCAACGATTTGACATTGCCACAGGAGGTTTTTAAAAATCAAGGGGGTTCAACTGGCGCAATCTCGTATGGATCTGGGATGATAGTAGAGATAGTTGTCAGGGGATATGGGTATGTCGAATACTGGAACGATATTTGTGGCGGGTGCGAGTCGTGGGGTGGGGCGAGAAATTGCGACGATATTAATTAGTCAGGGTTATGCTGTTGTTGCTTTGGTGCGAACTGCTGATGCTCGGATCGAATTGGAGAGCTTGGGTGCTAAGGTGGCGATCGGCGACGCGCTCAATTATACTGATGTGGCTCAGGCCATGACTACACATGCACCCATTACGGCGATAATTAGTACGATCGGTGGGATGCCAGTAGATGGACAACGCGCTGATTATGCAGGTAATAAACATCTCATCGATGCCGCCAAAGCCGCAGGTATTCCCAGATTTCTCCTAGTTTCTTCCCTCGGTGCTGGGGCGACAAAAGATGCCATTCCACCCCAAGCATATCAATCCTTGGCGGCGGTATTAGCAGACAAGGAAAAGGCGGAGCAGCATCTAGTCGAGAGTGGTTTAACTTATACTATTATCCGTCCTGGTGGTCTCAAATCAGCACCTGCAACAGACAATGGTGTATTGACGATAGCGACTAATGTGGCGGGAAGTATTCACCGTGCTGATGTAGCTACCCTCGTCTGTGGCTGTCTGAATGGAACGAGCGCGGACAATTTGATTCTATCCGCATTCGATCGACAAATGACCTACGGGGAGATTGAGTATGAGGAGTTTGTCCCAAGTTGAGGAGGGGAGAGGGGGACTGGGGGACGGGGGGACGAGCATGATATCTACACTACCACCCTACCACCCTACCACCCTACTACCCTACCACCCTACCACCCTACCACCCCACCACCCTACCACCCTACCACCCTACCACCCTACCACCCTACCACCCTACCACCCTAGCCCAAAGGCGGTACTTTCTTCGGCCCAAACACAACACCGGGATTGTCTCGTTTGAGTTGTTCTTCAAATCCCCAGCAACCATTATCGGGTGTTTTTAGCATTGTCGTCTTGGCTTGACAGCGTTCGGACATAATCTGGGCGACTGTGGAAGTCAATAACCTGTCGCGTTTCTGATAGGCGACTTCAAATAGTTTAATTGATTGCTGTAAATAGACATTATTTTGGGGTTTACTTTCTCTGCCTTTAATGGCGAGAATTTGGGCTTTGTAGTAGAGCAATTCGGGATTGTTGGGAGCGAGTTTGGTGGCAGTATCGATCGCCGAGATCGCCTTATCATACTCTTTCAAGTCCCGATAACCGATATAAATTCCCCGATAGGCCAGATATTTGGGTTCGGCGCGTTGTAATTGTTCGATCGCTTCATTGGTATCAGAAAATGGTACATTAACTGCTAGCAGCAAGTCCATATAACCCTTAATCAGATTCAATTCGGGATCGTTGGGACTAATTTTTTTGGCCTCATCCATATATTTGAATACTTGTTGGAGCTTATTGAGCGCGCCTAGGGCACCACTTTTTTTCATCTCATAAGCAGCCCCAATTGCCAACCCCACACCCTGATAAAGATTGCCCCGGAGTGGATTAGTTGCCATCAAATCTTTTGCAGCTTTGGAAGTTTGTTCGCTATATCGATTTACAGATTCCAAATCCCCCGCACTGAAAGGATAGAGCGTACTCATGGCATAAACCAGCGGCTCCTTGGGTTGACTTTTTCGCGCCGCTTCCAAATATTGTCTGGCTTTGGCATAGTCACCATCTTTGAACATGGCTTCTTTAGCTTTATCGATATCCGAACCCTGTCGCACCTGAGTTCCCCCTTTGGGAAAAACCATGTTGCTATTAGTTTTGGCTGGTTGCTTGGCTTGCTTGGTACTAGCTACTGCTGGAGCGATAGTTGAGTTAAACCGATCTGTTGGCGTGACGATCGCCGATTGAGCTAAAGTAACACCAGTAGCTAGGGCGAGTATAATCTTTTGGGGAAATAGCTGAAATTTCATAAGTCGGGGATGTACCTCGGCTGTGCTGGGCAACCGGGATGAGGGGTGAGTGGAAAAGATTATTTAACCTCAATAGCTGTGGTAGCTCACAGAGATCCTAACCACCTTGGCAATTTTGATAACTGGTGACTAAACTCGCTATGCACTATACTGCTCGGACGAGACAGTCGATCGAATGTTCCTCGATCTATTACTCGAAATTGCTCTTCTTAACCTAGTATTCCCTTCATCCTAGTTGCCTAGCGCAACCGAGACAAAACTCTTTCCCATGCTCAAACTCAAACATCTCTCTTACCATCCACCTGCCAGCGACAGAGCGATCCTCAAAGATGTTAATCTAGAATTACCGCCTCAAAACTTAGGTTTAGTCATCGGCCCTAGTGGTTCGGGTAAAAGTACCCTCCTGGAAATTTTAGCAGGATTGGCAAGTGGAACTAGTGGTGGAGTTTATTGGCGCGATCGAGTCTTAACTACCGAGACACTCCAGCAATTGGGGGGACTGGTATTTCAATTTCCCGAACGACATTTTTGTACCAACACCATGTTAGAAGAACTACGGTTGGGACATCCTGAATTGGGTGCCGAAAAAGTAGAACACGCCCTCAGTTCTGTCGGCTTGGCAGATATCCCCCTCAATACCTCTCCACACGCTCTCAGTGGCGGACAGCAGCGACGATTGGCACTCGCAGTGCAATTAATCCGCCAACCCAGTTTACTGCTGTTGGATGAGCCGACAGCGGGCTTAGATTGGTCGATGCGACAACAATTGGTCAATCTCCTAGCCGAACTAAAAAAGGAGTGGACGCTCTTAATTGTCACTCACGATGCGGGAGATTTACTCGCAATTGCCGATAAATGTTGGCAAATCGATCGAGGTGAATTAACAGTCGTAAATCCCCGCAGTTTGGCTGCTCCTCTGTCTCCGTAACAACATAAAGGTTAGATGCTGTGATATTACCACCAAAGATCGATCGATGGAAGACTATCTAGATAAAATTAAAAGGATCGAGTCAATATCTAATTTAGATCGAGCAGCAATCGATCTTTTAATTGAGTATTCGCATGACGACAATCTTGTCGTCCGATATCACGCTTACTATAAGCTAAATTCAGATAATCTAGATCCACAAATTTTATTGGAACGAGATTGGGAGTTATTCCCTGGAGGTGTTTTGCTCCATCCAGGCGATATAGTTTGGAGCGTCTATCAATCTGGATTGAGTTACAATGACAGCGACTATGCTATTTGTGACTTTTCTAATGATAGTGGTGAAAATATCTATGGAGAAGAAATTGATACTAGTTACTATGACTTGTGGAATAGAGAGGTGGCACATAAATTTATTTCAACTCACATGGATCCTTCGTCCGCCCAAGCTGTGGCTGATAAAACAATCAAAGAAATAATCGTGCGAGATGAATATCCTTACAGTGGTAATTATGACTTATATTTACATGTAGAAGAAATCTCTCAGCAAGATATTTATAATTTAGCAAAACAATATAGTATCTCAGATTTACCTCATCCAGAAAATTCACAATCTATCAGGCGCGATCGGGGTAGAGAAGATCGAGATGAGTCCTTTTGGATACATGAGGATCGGCTACGGAATTATGCCATAGATATTCTGAAAATATTAACAGTTGATGAACATTATGAACTAATAGATTTTATCTATGGAAATCTTTTTGGTAGACTTGCTTATGTCTGTAAAGAGACAGTTCGAGAAAAAACTTGTTTTAAGCCTTAATTATGCTGGGATTGAGTATATCTGCGATCGGAATGCGACCGATCGACAAATGTTTAGAGCTTTTCGATTTATTTACACCTTCACTGCAACTAGAATATTTAGAACTGGCGATCGGTAGTAATTGTCGGATCGATTTTGATTATCCAAATATTCCCCTGATTTTACATGATTCTTGTTTGTATCAGCAAAATCATCGCCAGCTTCTCAAACTTTCTCAACCCGAAACATGGTCGATTTATGCTGACTTTATCCAGCACAATCAGAATGTTGTAGCTGTTTCCATTCATGCCCCGCGTCGATGGGAATGTAATCGCAACGAACTCGAACGTTCCTTATTAGATTTACAACAAACTTTACAAGTACCAGTGGCATTAGAAGTAATGCGACTCATGATTATTGGTGTTCTAGTTTAGATAGCTTAGTAGATTTTCCACTGTTATTAGATGTATCTCATATTCTAATTTGGCACCAGGGAAATCGCACTGCTACTGAAGATACCTGTAGAGAGTTATTGAGATCCCATCAGATTGTCGAGATTCATCTCAGTCATAATCAGGGTATTGCTGATACACACGATCTGATTCCTGTAGATATTTGGTTCGATCGATATATTTCTGATTGGCAAGCTCAATACTTCGTCACTTATGAAAGCCTGCCGATCTCATTCGTATACTAAAAATACTTAGAAACTGGACTTTCTAGAATTACTGTAGATCCCCGACTTCTCCGAGAAGTCGGGGATCTGTCCTCTAGCTTTTTGAGCTACAAAGTCCAGTACTTAGGCTTTCGCAGTATATCTATCATCGCAGATAAAACGATCGATCGAGTAGATTAGAAATCACAACTATACTTTGCATGGGCATAACCTGCGGTTTTGCTAAAACGGTGCCGATCCACACCCTAAAATGTGCTCAAATTATCGTCATGCAAAGTATATCCCGATTTACGATCGTTATGTTTGTCTTGGCACCAAACTAACAGGCAAGAACGAATAAAAATTATTAAACTGGGGGCATATCTCGCAACAAATCGAATAGTCCATCATCCAACTCATAACCCAATACCTGGGTCATAAATTTTAGTCTAGATCTATCCATCAATTCTTTATTTCGCAACCAATCTGTCAAGATAAATACTCTTTGCATCACCCAAATTTCTAACGCTTCAGGATTGTATTGAATTCCTTCTTTTCGATTGAATTGGTGGGGTACCAACATTGCCACATACCTAGCCAATTCTCCCGCTTGCCAATTGAGGAGCAATGGTAGATAAGGGTAGCGAGCATCTAGCCGAACAAACCATAACCGTACCTCTGGAATTTCTGATAGCTCGCGCGGATCTTGGCTATCTCTTGTATAGTCGAGTTTGAATTCTAGATCCAAGGTAAATTGCAGTGGATAAGCCATCAACCATCGATCGATCGTCGGCGATACCCCAGATAAGTCTAAAGTCAGAAGTGCATGATTGCCAATACTCACGATCGTCATAGTATTCTCAGTTGTTAATTTACTAAATGCTTAGACATAGTTTAAAATATAAGCACAAATGTTAAGATGTTTAGATAGCCTCGGCCTCTAAATATACCTTACGGCCAGACCGATAAATCTGCCCCGATCCAATCCCATCTATCTAACCGACACTTTGACAGTGAAAGTTTGCCCTGGAACACGATCGGTAAATTGCTGCTATCGCTCATAGGTGATGGATTAAGGCTATGAAAACAAACACAATATCTCTAATCGGTCATTAGTTCCCATTATTTATGTATATTATAATACTTTGACAAGCTCAGTATCCACGAGCGATCGAGTTATTCG
The DNA here is from genome assembly GCA_031422115.1 of Chamaesiphon sp. VAR_4_metabat_408. GTDB lineage: Bacteria > Cyanobacteriota > Cyanobacteriia > Cyanobacteriales > Chamaesiphonaceae > Chamaesiphon. The sequence continues at coordinate 6,802 of JANOPX010000163.1, forward strand.
ATCCACCAGTCAACAGGATGGATTTTCGATCCCAAATATATTCAGATTTCATTGAAAAGTTCGGAGTTAGCAGGGGGTCTATGAACGATAGTAAATTTCAACAGCTTCGCACACAGTTTATCGTGATGTGGAAACAGTTACAGCCTAGGTCTTCAGGTAGAGAACTGTCAATAGATAGTCCAGCCGAAAATGGTGATGTTGGTAATGGTAGTCTCGTGAAAATCAGAGACATCCACAGCCCAGATCTATTCACCGAATCTACCGCACCCCTGAGTAAACTAAATCTCCCCAAAGTCAATGTCGATCCTTGGTCGGCATTTTGGGCGATCTTGATTGCGACCATCGGTGGGACTGGGATTAGTAGCTATTTATTATTGATTGCAGTACCCCCAACCCCAGACTGTCGCGGCATTGGCGCGATCGCATCGGATAGCGAACGCCTCTACTGCGCTCAGATTGGGGCAGATACTCGCGAACTACCCAAATTAATTGCCGCAGTCAATCTGGTCAAAGGTTGGACGGATAGTCAACCTCTATATGGCGAATCCCAAAGACTGCTCAAAAACTGGTCTGAGGACTTGTTCAAAATTGCCACCAAACAGCTCAATGGTGGAGACATGGAGAAAGCCATCACCACATTGAAAATAATTCCGCCAAGCAGCCCAAATTATGCCAAAACCCAGGAATTACTCGCCAAATGGTCGGCACAATCCCAGGATAGTGGCAATATCAATGCCAAATTTGAGGCGGCGATGAAGCTCGGTGATTGGAACGCAGCATTTGGGATGTTGCAACAAGTCCAACGAATGAAAGGGACATACTGGAATACCCACAAACACCAACAGATGTCCGTCAAACTCGTACGCGAGCAAGATGGCTGGGATAAGCTCCAAACCGCCAAAAATGCCCTAGAAGGCAAAGAAAACAACGGTTATACCGTCGGTGCCAAACGTCCAGATTTAGCAACCAAGAAGGACCCAAAAATCGCCGAAGTACCACTCCCAACACGTCCCGAACCGATCGTCAAAGCGATGGAAATCGCCAACCAAATCGATCCCAAAACCTATGTCTATCACCAAGGACAAGAACTTCGCAACGCTTGGAGCAAACAACTAGTACATTTGGCGATCGAAAAATACAAAGCTCAAAGCTTTAATGAAGCGACAGACATCGCTGGAAAAGTACCCAAAGATGTATCTGTCTATCCAGAAGCTCAAGATTGGGTCAAACTAAATCAAGCAACTGTAGCAGGTGGCAAACAAAATCTCCTCTCCCTAGTAGATGCCATCGCCCAAGTCAAGAAGATTCCCAAAACCAGCTCTATTTACCCCCTAGCTCACAGCAAGCAAGCCAACTGGCAAGTATTGCTCAAGCAGCAAACCCAGCTCCAATGGGCAAAAACCATCGGTCAATTCCAACAGCCAGCTCTACTCGGAATAGCGATTAATACCGCCAAGCAAATTCCGGCTACAAGTGCTGCTGGGAAAGCGATTCAACCAGAGATAGCCAATTGGCATCGCCAGATTCAAATGGTGGATAACCGCGCCACCCTCGCCAAAGCGCAACATTTGGTGGCTACTGGTACATCCCTTGCCAATCTCAAAACCGCCGTCAGTTTAGTTAGCAAGATCGCTAAAGATGTGCCAATGGGTGAAGAAGCCACAGCCGCCGCTTCCGAGTGGAATGTGCGAATTCAAACGATCGAAGATCGGCCGATTTTGGATAATGCTCTAGCTATAGCCGAGCGGGGTAATCTCACTCAGGCAATCGCCGTAGCCGATCGAATTACCCCCGGTAGGGCATTATATCCTACGGCTCAAGCCAGTGTCCGGCAATGGTATCGCGAGCTTCAGGATATCGCCGATCGCCAAACCCTCAATCGGGCGATCGGTACCTATCGACGTGGTAACATTTCTGAAGCAATTCAGGTCGCCAGTACGATCGGTCGGCGGAGTTCTAGCTATGGTGAAGCATCCGGTTATATGTCAAACTGGCGGGCACTACTAGTACCAAAAGTGGCACCGAAACCTATCATTCAGCCGCGAGGATCGAACAACGATTGGTTTAACAATCGTAACGACAATCGTAACGAGGAAAACAACAACGAGAATAACGATCGTGGCGAGTAAGTAATGGGTGGTGTCTGGGGGATACTAGGTATGGAGAGAAATATTTCCCTCATCCCTATTCCCTAGTCACCAGTCTCATGAGAAATATTCAAATTGCCCTGTGGGATGAGAGTAAAAATCAGATCGCCCAGAGTTGGCAATTTGCCCCACCAGCATCAATTGGCATCGGTCGATCTCCAGAGCATCAAGTTGTCATCGACATACCCTCAGTGTCCCGCCATCACGCCACAATTGCCTATATCAACTCGCCGCAAGGTGGGGGATATTGGCAAATTGCTAATTTTGGCAGTAATGGCACCTTAGTTAATGATATTCCCATCGATCGAGTATTACTGACTAGTGGCGATCGAGTTCAATTAGCACCAGGGGGAGCGCAATTAACCATCCAGCTAGACGTAGCACCAGCGACTCCCACCTGCACTCATCCAGACAATCCCGCCAATACCCTATTTTGTATCCATTGCGGACAACCGATAAGGATCGAGCGACAAATTCGCAACTATCAGATCCTCAAAACTCTCGGACAAGGTGGGATGGGCACCACATATCTCGCCTGGGATCGGACTCAGGTACTAGTGCTCAAAGAAATGAACGCCGACATGGAAGCAGTCCCCAAAGCCCAGGAATTGTTCGCACGAGAAGCCAAAATCCTCCAAAGTCTGAGCCACCCTGGTATTCCCAAATACTATGACTTCTTCGTTGAAAATCGCCGCAAGTACTTGGCGATGGAACTGATCCACGGTCAAGACTTAGAACATCATATCTTTAATACTGGCCCCGTAACCCTAAATATGGCGATCGATTGGATGGTGCAATTGTGCGGCATATTAGGTTATATTCACCAGCAACAGCCCCCACTCATCCATCGCGATGTCAAACCCGCTAACCTGCTACTTCGTACCGTCGATCGTAAAATATTTCTGCTCGACTTTGGTGCAGTCAAAGAAATTGGTACCATAGGAGGTACCCGCATCGGTGCGCCAGACTATATGGCACCCGAACAAAACAACGGTCAACCCTGTATCCAGTCAGATTTGTACGCGATCGGTCCTACATTAATTTTTCTGATGACAGGGCGCAATCCAGCCGATTTTATCGAATTGGATGCTCAGGGATTTCGATTGAATGTCTCGACTGTACCGAGCATCACCCCTGGAGTACGCGAGATTATCGATAAAGTGACCCAAAGGCGATCGCGCGATCGTTACCAAACCGCCGCAGAACTGGCTAGAGCACTTGAGGCACAAAAACAGTAGGAGAATAAAAATATGACCCTTGCAACCGATTCTAGCCTAAGCTCACGACTCGATCGATTCGCTCGATCGAACACACCAGGAGTCTGGAATCATTTAGACAAACAACAGATAATCGACGATCTCCAAATCCGAATCGAAAATCCCTTCAAAATCGAACAGGGAGAACAACCATTTTGCGGCCCTGCTGCGGTAGTATTTGAACTAATCCGCAAACAACCCCATCGCTATCTAGATATCTGTCAAAGTCTATACGAGCGCGGTAGTTTTGAAGGCTATACCAAACCAATTGTCGCCGCAGGTAGATTGCGGCGCAGCTATGGCAATCTGAGAATGGCGCAAGCTGACTGGATGCTCCTCGCCACCCTCCGCGACTCCGCCAATCTCATCGTCCCCGTACATCCCAAAGCACCAGAACTAATTCGGAATATCGCCGGAATTACCAAACCCTGGGAGATAAATGTTTGGATCCGAGAATTATTGGGCTATCCTGACATCATCACTCAGCAGACATGCTTATCTGGTGAATTTCAAGCTTTACAAGAAGCTGAAAGTATCATTAATAATGGCGGGGTTGCCTTTGGCTTAATTAATTCCCAAGGTTTACTCGGCATCAACTCCTTTTTCGCCGCTCGGTTGCATCGACTGTATCCCAGTCATTGGGTGACAATTCTAGGCAATCTATCGATCGAGTCACCCTCTCGCACCAGTTATCGCAAACAAAGTCGAGTCGAATTTGACATCTATTCTTGGGGGCGAAAAATTCACGTCAATACCGATGCAGGTAAAATTGGCGATTACTTTTGGGGTGTAGTTAATGCCAAATAGGGGTCAGAGGTCTGTAGATTGCTAGAGTGAGTTAAATTAAGGTTATAGAAATGGCATATAATAATTTTACTTTAGAGTCAGTGAAAGACAGGTTCGATCTAAAGTTAATGAATAATCGGTTTTGTGAGCTTCTACCTATCTCCGAACCTCAATCAGAATTCTTAACTATTTTTGATGAATCATTTTCTCTAGCAGAGGTTGCAAAATCTGAAAAAGCTAAGTCTGAGTTGCTGGTTAGCCCGATTTTGGTTCAGGCAAGAAGATTGGTCGAACGCCGAAGACGGCGCGCAAGCTTCGGCAAGTTCAATTATTTTCTGGTGAAGAGTTTAATGTAGACCAAGAAAAGGGTTTAAATGGTTTTTGTGATTTTCTGTTTAGCAAATCTGAAAATCAATTTACGATTGATGCTCCGGTATTAATGCTAGTAGAGGCTAAACGAGGTGAGTTAGAAACTGGTTTAGGTCAATGTGTAGCGGAAATGCTGGCAGCTCAGAACTATAATCAGCTTAAAAATAGAAATATTCCAACTATTTATGGTTGTGTAACTAGTGGTATGCTATGGCAATTTCTTAAATTGGAAGGCACCAACGTAACGATCGATCCGACTAATTATTTGGTTACGCCCGTGCAGAAAATTCTTGGTATTCTCAAGTGGATATTAAGTCAGTATTAGCTCAGGGATGAGGGGTCAGGGGTCAGGGATGAGGGGTCAGGGGTCAGGGGTTTGTAGGGGCGGGTTTATGAAATCGATGACGCTTCCACTAGAGATTCATTCAAAACCCGCCCTCCTCACAAATAACATCCTGCATTTCATCATCTGCTGGATATTCTAGTGAGGAGGGTGGGTTTTGGCTGAGGTTAATGGAACTATCAACAGTTGTTTGCATAAACCCACCCCTACAATCCAAACCAAAACCCGCCCTCCTCACTAGGGATGTAGGGAGGGTTAATCCAAAATCCAAAATCCTGCTTGGTGCAACACATAGCTAGGCGGGTCACCCGCCGATCGCCTGTCCGCAAAATCCAAAATTCCCCTCGATCGCAATTCCAACTAGATATCTGGGTACACTACAGTTACAGCTCTTGAGAAGTGCTTATTGCTGAGTAGAACATGATATCACAAGTTAGAATTGATGCTTTAGATATTGGCACAGTGTTGCGCGATCGATATGAAATCGTCGAACAGATTGGGATGGGCAGTTTTGGGGTGATGTATATTGCCGAAGATCGAGATTACCCAGATCGAAAATCATTTGCCATCAAGCAGTTTAATCCGATTAATACCCGCCAAAAAAACATCGATCTCGCGCGTGCTCAATTTAATGATGAAGCAAATATATTAGCCCGTCTAACTCACGATCTGATTCCCAAACTATATGCTAGATTTGAAGAAGATGGATATTTTTATATCGTTCAAGATTTAGTCGAAGGCGTACCACTCGCAAAAGAATTGAAAGCAGGCGATCGCCAAAACGAACGGTATCTCAAGAAACTACTGATCGATCTGCTGACTCCCCTCGCTTATGTACATCAAAAGAATATCATTCACCGAGATTTGAAGCCAGACAACTTAATCCGACGGAGTGATGGGCGAATTTCATTAGTTGACTTTGGAGCGGTAAAAGAAGTAGTAGATAGAACTATTGAGATCGGTGGAACAACGATCGGTACTCCAGCTTATATGCCCAGCGAACAGTTAATTGGGCAAGCAAAACTAAGTAGTGATATCTATGCGATCGGTCAAATTGTCATCCAAGCTGCTACAGGCATTTGTCCGTCCAAACTTGAGAAAGATCCCGCTACGGAGAATCCAATTTGGCAAGATCTGGCACCGCATATTAGTCAGGATCTAAAAAATATATTGAGTCGGATGGTAGAGTATAATTTTAAAGCACGTTATGCAAATGCAACCGAAGCATTGAAAGAAGTAACTAGTAAACCCGACACCCCCGAACTTAAAACCATAGCCGTAGAGAAAATGGCTGCAAAAACTATCCCCGATGATAAAACGCCTCCCGCATCATTAAAATTTCCTTGGCTAAACTTAATCGGTATTTTAATTAGCACAGCAATCCTCATGATGGGATTAAAATCTTGGAGATATGCAGTCAAGCCGAGAATTAGTGAGAGTACGATCGTTGTTGGTATTCTCAGTAATTCAGCCAACTATCAAGAACTAAGTAATTATCTTAGCCAAGAATTCGTACCAGCTAACTACTGGGATTATCTCAAAGGCAAACGGATTAAAGTCGTTGTTGAAGGTAGTAAAAAATTGTCTTATGGCGAAGTCAAACAAAGATTGTCAGGAAAAAGATGGGATATTACCTTTGCTAAATCCCCGATGATTTCTACATTTGCCCAAAAACAAGGTTATTCATATTTAGCTGGGATGTTTCCAGATAGCACGAGCTACAATTCCGGTATTTTTGTCAAAAAGAATAGCCCAATTCGATCGATCGATGACATCAAGCCAAGTACGGTAGTAGCATTAGGTGATTTTAATTCAGCATCTAGTTTTTATATGCCAGCTTACGATTTATATGGCAAGACATTTTCTCGCAAGCTTGCTCGGAGCGAGTCGCCGATGGATATGGTGGGGAAAGGTAAAGCGGATGTCGGCGCAGCAACAATAGATGGAATTCAATCAAATAAATCAAAATTTAGAATCATTCATCAGAGTCGCGATATCCCAGGTAGTGGGGTATATTTATCACCATACTTTTCATCACAACATGAAAAGATAAAACAGGTTTTATTAGCTGCTCCAGTAAATATTCGCGATAGCAGTGCTGCTAATTATGATGATGTACCAGAACCAAATTATGCAGAATTTGATAAAATCGCTGCCCGAGTCGATAAGATCGTTGAATGCGTAGATTTCAATCGCAATCCCATCAATTTATTCTGCACCAAAAAACCCCCTCAACGCACCATCAAAAAAATAGAAGTAGCAAAATCCAATCCAAATAAAATTCCGTTAAATAGATAAACTGGGTATTTTCAGTAAAACTTTAGGCGAACTTTGCGAATTGATAAACTAGAAGACATATCCCCGACTTCTCCAAGAAGTCGGGGATATAGCTTAATTCTAAAAAATCGAGAGTAAATTAATTGAGAATTGAAATAAATCTCACCTTCCTTCTACTATGCTATTTCCCCAAGCCAAATGCTCGACTTTTAAACCTTCCCTGGTGACTAACCGCATCTCACCAATTAGATCTAATGCTTCTGATTCTGTAAAACCCAGATAGCGACAGAAAGCAAAAACTAACATTCCCGTGCGGTGAATTCCCGCAGAACAATGTACTAAAATAGACTCACCTGCTTCAATACTTTCAATTAGATTGTGCAATCCTATCCGCATTAATCTATCTGTTTCTCCTTTAGGAAAACTTCCATTACCAACAGGTATCCACGTCCAGAATATCCCAGCAGCGCGAGCAGCCTGCTCAATTTGTTTGGGCTGTTCGTTACTGCCTTGAATAGTCACAATCCGCTGACATCCCTCCTCGCTGAACTTGGCGATAGATTTAATTTTTGGGCGGTTACTCAAAGCAATTCGACCTTTTCCAAGCGGTATCCAAATCAGAATCATGATATCTATTCTAAATTGGGTAGCTCTTTAGTTTCAATGACCTTACGCTCGCCCAAATCGAGTTCGGCGATAAAGTGTTTCTTGTTCAGTTCATACACCATCAATATTTTCGTCGCACTAGGTTGGAAGGTATTCAAGACGCGATCGACTTCGGGAATCAACTCAGTATAGTTTGTGCCGCTAATAGTTGAAGTAGCGATGGTACTTTTAGGTCGATCGTCTGGAGTTTTTTGCCCTGGTTTAACCACTTGATACCAAATCGCTTCAATTTTGGTAAATTCTCCTTTCTCATTCTTTTTACCAATTTTTTCCAATCTAGTAAAGTGCGAATCACTTTTGAGCAAGAGCTTGACACTCTCTTTGGTTTGAGTATTCAAGAAAATATAGTTGAACTGCTTATAAGAGCCATAGGAGTCGCCCTTATATGAATCCCCTTTAAAAGAGGAGGAACTATCAGACAAGAAACCTCTATCTTTGCCTTTGCCTTCTGACTCAACCACAGCACCGACTTTATAAGGCGTACCTTCTAGGATTGTAAAGGGTGCTAGCGACCTGCGATCGAGATTTTTTTGTGCCTGGGCTTCCTGTTGTGTCACTTTGGGCGTACCTTCATTAGTAGCCTGCTTGGGGCTTGACAAACATCCAGTCAAAACGATAAGTGGTAAAGAAATCGATAAAATGCTGAGTAGAGTTCGAGTCATGGCAATATGTGGCTGTATAAAATGTGACTACACTTGCCCAAGCCATCATTCCCGAAACTATCTGCTCTAATTCAGTCCATACCAGGTAGATCTTCCCTTGCCGTAGCGAATTAATAATCGATCGATCGTCAATTGTTTGAGCCGTGCTTTAATTGTACTGCGACTCTCGCCTGTGGCTTGCTATTATAGCCAATTACGTCCGATTATGTCCGATTAGAGTATGCGGCTGCTTTGAGTAGATCGATAGATTGGGCTAGAATTGTTGCTGTGCTTGGGTTATGGTAGTTTTACTCGATCGATTTTAGTTCGATGAGGATTAAGTGCAACAAGTGTCATTAATTCTTCAGTTACGCCGATTGGTGCTTTAGTCCGAATTGCGATAGCGATTGCGTCACTGGGGCGAGCATCAAGTTCTCGAATTTCACCATTATGATTGGTGAAGATTGACGCAAAAAAAGTGTTATCTATGAGTGAGTGGATCGAAATTCCAACGACTTCGATCTCATAACTATCGATGAGACTGACTATCAGGTCATGATTACGTGGTCTATGGTCTGGGATATACTGCTTTAAGACATTAGAAAAGTCATCAGCTTGTTCTGGAGTAATATAAATTGATAAGGTGCGAGAGTCGGCTTCATCTTTGAGTAAAATAAACCACTTCTCAATCGCAGGATCTAAATTTACACTCTCTAGCTTTACTTCAATCATGTTGACTCCCTGTAGCTATTTACCAAAGATTAAGCGTATTTTACTGTAGATCGGCGCACAACAATTAGCGCAGCCTCTTCATTCCAGAGCATAAGCCAAGCATGTAACGATCGCCTCCTGTAAACCTTTGCAACTTTTTACCCTGACTCTGGGGATTCGTAAATATAGTAAAGAGAACTAATTTATCGATGGCTCTGCGGTTCGGACACGTTGACACAAGACATGGCATGGCTCCCTTGATGAGTTAGGACATAGCTTTATTAAGAAATCGGGTTTTAGCCCAAAAGGAGAGCAAAAACATGGCTTTAGAGCCTTGCACGGAAGTTCCAGTTCAAACAAACACGACGATGCCCGTACTTAAAGAGCGGGGACAAAGAGAGGTATTCTGCGGCTTGACAGGCATTGTCTGGCTGCATCGGAAAATGCAGGATGCTTTTTTTCTGGTAGTCGGTTCTCGTACCTGCGCTCACTTGATTCAGTCAGCGGCGGGAGTGATGATTTTTGCCGAACCTCGGTTTGGGACTGCGATTCTGGGCGAACGAGATTTGGCTGGTTTGGTGGATGCCAATGAAGAACTCGATCGAGTTGTAGACCAATTACTCGCTCGTCGTCCCGATATTGGTACACTCTTTTTGGTTGGTTCCTGTCCTTCGGAAGTGATTAAGCTCGATCTGGCAAAAGCATCAGAGCGGCTCAATCAAAGATTTTTCCCCAAAGTTCGGGTGCTAAATTATTCGGGTAGCGGCATCGAAACTACCTTTACTCAAGGTGAAGATGCTTGTCTGGGGGCGATGGTGCCAGTATTGCCCAAAAGTGATGAACCTGGGTTGATGGTGGTGGGAAGTCTGGCGGATGTCGTCGAAGACCAATTCCAAAGATTATTTGACAAAATGGGCATCGGCCCTGTTTATTTCTTCCCTCCCCGTCGAGCGGCAAATTTACCGCCGATCGGCAAACAGACGAAATTGCTCTTAGCACAGCCCTTTTTGAGCGAAACGGTTCGTGCGCTGATCCAACGCGGCGGTACCCTGTTACCATCCCCCTACCCCTTGGGAATTGAAGGGACGACGGCTTGGTTGCAGACTGCGGCGACGGCTTGGAATATTGACGCGGCAACCTTTGAAGATGCGATCG
>JANOPX010000164.1:0-17746 GCA_031422115.1 Chamaesiphon sp. VAR_4_metabat_408
TAGTCGTACTAATCTACTATCGTCACTTTTAAATCCTTCCATTATCTTTACTCAGAACGGCTTTGATGGCTCTTCCTTTTTAGCACACTTTCCGCATGAACACAATCGGCTATCTTATAGCTAGAATGAACATGCTAGGCATTGCCCACAACCAATTATCGATCTAGTAATATAAATATTTGGACTGGTTAAGATCGATTGCCCTTGACACAGTTTAAGCTCTTTTTACTATGATTTTAGATGGTTTGTGGGCAGTGCCCACCCTACGGTTCTACTATCGATCGAGCAAGATTAGACAATATATATACTATTTGTACTATAAGTGTTTTGTTCGCGATCGCACGTCAAATAAAAAATTATTATTTAACCATCGCTTAATCATTAATTAATTAATTAATTGTATATTCATATTACTTGGTCATCTAAAACACTGTTTATATTTAATTGCTACTTATCAAATAAAATGACTCATCTTATAATGATAACACATTTTATATATTGAGAGTAGAATCTAACATCTAAATAGTGATTCGCGATCGACAGTGTAAAAATCAATCTCGATAAATTCTTAACTAACCCATATGAAGTCATTTTCACGGCTAACTGGATCTAGCTTTCTAACCAAGTCGATCTGTGGTTTTTTGGCAACCATATTTATTGGCAATTTTTCATCCGTCTACGCGCAAACTGAGCCAAACCCAGTGCCGATCGATAGTGCCGAAGCACTTGCTATTGATGCCAAACTTTATGCCCAAGCTTATGGCGTATCGCAAGAAGAAGCGGTGAAGCGATTAAGTATTATGTTTGACATCGATGCCACAGTCGATGCTGCTGAGTCCGAGGAAGGTGATGATTTCGCGGGAGGCTATTTTGATAATAACGCCACGCAATTTGCGGTGGTTATCCGCACCAAAAAAGCAAACAAAGCGGATCGCATACTCCGAAGAAAGGCGCGAGCCGCTGCCCAGGATCCCGCTACCAAAGCCAAGCGTCGCGCCGAGCGTCGCGCCCAGCGCAAGGCAATACGCGCAAAACTCAAACTGACTGATGGCGAAGTTGAGCAGGCTGAGAATATCCTTGAGCAAGATGTTCAAGCACCACTCAAATTTAAGGGCGGGGCGGCTAATAGTGTGCGGAAGTTACAAGCCGCGATCGATGCGAGTGCGCCAAACTTTGCTGCCCTGAGCGGCTTTCAGACTGCCTTTGTCGATCATAAGACAGGCGAAGTGGTGTTGATGGTCAATGCGACATCACCCGATGTGGTGTCGGCAGAGGCAGCGAAATTTCTGAAGGTGCCCTATCGGATCGAATTAGTTCCAGGTGGTTTTGTTGACACTGCGGTGCGTGGTGGCCAGTTCATTACTGTTGGAGGTACGGGCAAGTGCATGACCTCCTTTGCCGCAAAACATAAGGATGGTCGAATGGGGGTGGTCACCGCTGGACATTGCAAACCAGAACCTCCTATGCCACCAGTTATCTCGCTGAACGATGGAGGCACTAACTATGTGATGACCCAGGGAACACCGCTCAATAGTCCCACCGCTGGCGATCTGATGTTTCTTTCGGGACCGCCGGTTGTTGCCGAGTTTTACTATGACCACACTGGAGCAAGGCGTTCAGTCACCGGAACAAAAAGCCGCGCCAGTACAACGGTTGGCAACGGCACCGCGACGACAGCGGGCACAAAAACGGGAGCATTTGTTTGTCACCTTGGCCAGGAAAAGCTTCGCAGCAATAATGTTATGCAAAGTTGCGGCGAGGTTGTTTCAACTACGACTAGTAAAAGTCGTGTATTTGTCGCCGGGTCGTATGTGATGGTACGTAACACTCAATCGGGTGTCGGCACGTTCCAAACAACAGGCACAGGCACATTGAGTTGCCTCGAAGGGGACAGCGGTGGCCCGTGGTTCGCAGGCAATATTGCTCTTGGAGTTCACTCTGCCTGTGTCTGGAAGGACGGGATTAAGAATGGAATAGCACAATATTCACTGTATACTAGCGTTGACGCATTTCCTTCGATTGGAGTAGATATCCTTGTCAAATAACCAACTCGTCTGCACTCTTGTTCTAGTCTCGCTGCTTACCGCGTGCAGCGGAACAACTGGCAGAGGTAGTTCGGAGGTCAACATGCAAAGCAATAGCCCACCCACAAACACACCAGCCGAGGCTAAAAATCCTCCCCTCGCAACGGGCAACGCTGTGCGCGTCCCCCGCTGGTCGAAAGATCCAGAATCGCCGAGTCCGCTTCTAGGGCTGGAGGGCACGCTCGCTATCGTTAACAATTGCCTGGTAGTGAAGCAGAAGCTTGGTAACACGGTAGTAGTTTTTCCTGACTACAAAAGCGTATGGGATGGTGCAAAGCGAACCTTCACTTATGAGCGCAAGGCGATCAGAATAGGCGAGCCTATATCTGTTATCGGCCAGTCTCTCCAAAACCTCGATGAGTTGAAAGACTATGGAAAATATGATGTTCCCGATTGTGGCATCAATAGTTTTTTTCAAGCCTTTTAACCAGTCGCGGCTTTGCACCTCGTCTCTTTCACATGAACATCCTGTCACTTGTCAGCCGTCGTTACTGCCCCCGACTTTTGGAAGAAGTCGGGGTTTCTTCAACTTATACTAGCGTTGACGCTTTTCCTTCGATTGGAGTGACGATCCTTGTTAAATAACCAACTTTTCCGCACTCTTTTGCTGCTAGTCTCGCTGCTTACCCCGTGTCCCTCCGCAACTGGCGGCGATAATAGGTCGGTCAACATGCAAAGCAATAGCCCACCCACAAACACACCCAGCATCCCAACAGCCGAGGCTAAAACTCCTCCCCCCGCAACGCGCAACGCTGTGCGCGTCGCCCGCTGGTCGAAAGATCCAGAATCGGATAGTTTGCTTGCACTGCTGTATGGCACGCTCGCGATTGTTAACAATTGCCTGGTAGTGAAGCATAAGGATCTCAGTGCCACGGTGGTGGTTTTCCCCTACGGCAAAGGCGTATGGAATGATGCAAAGCGAACCTTCACTTATGAGGGCAAGGTGATAAGAATAGGCGAGCCTATCGTTTTTGGCGGCGGGTATCTCCACAACCTCGATCGGTTGAAAAAGTATGGAAAATATGATGTTCCCGATTGTGGCATCAATGGTTTTTTTCAGACATTTTAACCAAGCGCGGCTGGTGCACCTCGTCCCTTTCATCTAAGTAAAATTATCTGTTTATAAAATCAGAAGCCCGATCTTTTTAAACAATCGGGCTTCTGGTATTCTTGAGAAATAGATCGAGATTTTAAACTCATCCAAATTTGATAAGACCAATCCAGCGATCGACCCACAACATATAAAACGATCGACTATTACCTTCAATCTAGTCAAGCAGATCTAGTAGTATAATTAAACAGACCAAATATATCTGAAATCATGAAAAAAGTTCTAGCATTGGTAAGTGGATTGGTACTTTTATTTTCAACCTCGTTGGCGTACCTACCGGAGGTAATCGCACTGGCTGCACCCTCAACCCAAAAACCTAAAAGCTTCGCCCAATGGTGTAAGCTGAAAAAATCTGTCCCTGCCGATACTAGATATACCATCGATGTATTGTTAGGAGAAGCTGCTACCAAAGACTGTAAAAAAGCCGATACTAAACTGAGGAATTTGAATTATCTCAACCTCCGAGACAAGAAAATCATCGATGTCCAGCCACTGACGGGATTGACTAATTTGGACGATCTCAACCTCCAGGGGAATAAAATCATTGATGTCCAGCCACTGGCGGGGTTGACTAAATTGAATTATCTCGACCTCCAGGGGAATAAAATCATCAATGTCCAGCCACTGACGGGGTTGACTAAATTGAATTATCTCGACCTCCAGGGGAATAAAATCATTGATGTCCAGCCACTGGCGGGGTTGACTAAATTGACTACTCTCGACCTCCAGGACAATAAAATCATCAATGTCCAGCCACTGGCGGGGTTGACTAAATTGACTACTCTCGACCTCCAGGGTAATCAAATCATCAATCTCCAGCCACTGGCGGGGTTGACTAATTTGATTGGTCTCTCCCTCAACAACAATCAAATCATCGATATCCAGCCACTGGCGGCGTTGACTAAATTGAATTATCTCTACCTCGACAGCAATAAAATCATCAATGTCCAGCCACTGGCGGCGTTGACTAATTTGACTGCCCTCCGGCTCGACAGCAATAAAATCATCAATGTTCAGCCACTGGCGGCGTTGACTAATTTGAATTATCTCGACCTCGACAGCAATAAAATCATCGATGTCCAGCCACTGACGGGGTTGAGTAAATTGACTTATTTCGTCCTCGGCAACAATCAAATCGCTGTAAAAACTTGCCCCGTAAAACCAGCAACTATCTGTAGATTCTAAGTAATAATCAGATCGGTAATGTAAAATCTATAGCTAACTCAACTAGATTATCTGGCATCTCTCTCACTAATAATCAAATAAGCGATCTAAAGCCTTTAGCTAATTTACCAAGATTATTTAGACTAGAAGTATCGGGCGATCGAGTAACTGAAAAAGATTGCCCATTTCCAAAACAATACTGCAATTTCGACATAAAAAAATAATGGGGCGGATCGAAATAATCACAAACGACTTAATTGATAATTAACCATCAAATTCATCTAAATGCTCGGCTACTGTACGATCGAGATTGAAGATATGTCGATCGATCGTACAGTTCATAAAACACATTTAGTTTGTATGTATATCGAGGTTGTCTAATAATTCTTCTATTTAGTCGAAGTAGTTTCCCCAAGAGCGACTCGAATCTTTTCGATCCGTTGACGATTCACACCCAAGTCAGATTCACCCAAGCGAGAAGCAGAACGAACTTGAATTGTTTTGCTATCTTTGTCGAGATAGAACTCCACATCATCGACAAAACCCATCAATTTGCTTGTGGATTCTATATATAGATAACTATCGGTTTCCTTGACAATTTTATTATTTGGCATCGATTGTAATACCTGTTTCAACTTGGCGATGGTAGTGGGATTATCGCCACCGAACTGAATTGGTGTAATAGTGTGTTCTGGATCGATCGCCGCTACTTGACTACTTACACAATTTGGAGTAGCAGGACAGCTAGCTAGTCTACCATCATTCACCCCAATATTGGTTGGCGGCGCACCTGCAAATACACGATTGGTCACAAGTAAAAAGCCAATTACTACCAAGAGAATAATATAGCTACCAACTTTTTTTAACATTTCCGTATTCATCTTTATCCCTATTCTATTTTCTCTATATTAAACCAAAATACCCCTCACTCGAACAGTGAGGGGTATTTTTTAAAACTGTTGCCAGATTAGAAATGACTAACTAGTTATTAGGTTTAGCCTCTGGTAATAAACACTTGTCAGAATCGCAACCAGATGGGCCAACTTCTCCCGTAGCATTACCCAGATCGTAGCGGCTCAAAGCAGTATGAAATTCGGCTGTCTGTCTTCGATCGATCACCCCAACCATCATCTCATCAAAAGTCGCCTTATCGATCGGTTCAAATGGCAAGCGAGGGAAGGTTTGATGATCGTCAAACCGCGCTAATAGAGCCGCAGAAATATAACCCTCATCATCTCGAATCGCTTCAAAGATCCGCTTACCGAGGGCATCTACCTCATGCTCGCGCAACTCGATCGTTGCACTGGTATTATGACGAACATAATGCTGTTGCACACCCATATAGAAATCCATCTGAGTCAACGCACTAAACTGAGCGATATCGATCGTATCAGCTCCAGGCACATCCGCCCAAGATACAGCCACCGGAATCTCAATCAACCACTCAGTACACCGAGGATCGTAAGCATCATTGAGCAGATTACCATGCTCATCTTTATCAGACTGAGACGGAATCACACTATAACCGTAGTCGATGCAGGCGAGGGCTACAGGGTCATCTTTGCGGAAAGTGATCCGACGGATGAAACGTTGCGCTTTGGGGGGATGCCAGCCAGGAGAGGCACCTGTGAGGAGAGATTTGGTGCCCGATGGCTGAACTGTCGTGCAACGATTGGGGCGTTTGATGCCATGTTTGTCGCAGTAGTTCCATACAGTTTCTTCAACAATCTCGCGCCAAGTGTTGAGATATTCATGTTCTTTTTGCTTGTAAGCGATGCCAGCAGCCGTTGCTGGGCGACCTTCCGCCCACCATTGCAACCATTCCGCGCCAAAAGCATGGACAAAGAAATCAAATAGTCCAGTAAATGATACGCCGACGATCGGATCCAATTCCCGACTATATTGGTATCGTGGTTCTGTAAATTTGTGGTTGAGTAATGTTGCGACAGACAATCCACTCGCTCTAAAGGCTTCTTCCTGTTCTTTGTGGTTATTTGGATCTAGCTGATTCAAATGTACTTCAGAAAGATTGCAATGAAAATTAGTACCTAATATTTCCCCACAATTATGTGTTATGCACCCATTGGCTATGAAAGAATGAGTAAGTGGAACATGAAGATCGTATACAAGTTCGTCACCATATTCCTTGACACTTTCAACCGATGATGAAAACCAGCTATTCTGAACCGATTCAGAGTAGATTCGAGTCGGTTGCCAATCAACGAACTGTTGTAACTTCTGGTGTTTTTCTACAGACAGTGGGAACCCAATAATTTCAGCAAACTTTTTTGCTTCAGCACGGTATATTAATAACCGCCAACAACCACCATTGCGGCTAACTTTTTCAGTACCATCCTTGAGAGAATAAGGTACTCCTGGCGATCCAGGTTGTGTTTTACGGCGTAAACTACTCCGAATACCCAAATTCAAGAGAATAATTTGAATTTGAGCTAGTAAAGTATGAGAGCGACTTACCAGATCGATATGACGCGCTTTGATGCTGACGGCTCCATCAGCACAAAACAATCCTTGTAAGAAAGCAATTATGACCTCTCTAGATTGATGAAAGAAGCTATTTGGTAAACTCTCCTTAGACTCAATCTTCAGCGTTTCAAAAAAGTGGTTTAATTTTGGAGAGCCAGAATGAAATGTGTACACACCTTTAACAAAACTAGGTTGATGCTCATACCCTGTGAGTGATTTTACGGCTGAGGATAAAACTGGAAATGTTTCTGCATACTCAGTCTGATTGATATAAAAAACTGCTTCTAAACGATTCCGTTGTCTATATATCGATCCATCCCCATATAACCAACCTAACATTTGAGACTGCTCTATGGATATCGTTCCTTTTCCAAAATTTCCTTGACCTTTTTGAATAAAGACTTTATGTTCTGCTGTCAAATCCTTAGTGGAAATCCAACCAACATTTGTTAGATGCTGGTGATTCGCCGTGCAACGCATTTGCATTCCATTTGCCAGCGTTATTTGATACGTTGTTTGGACTCCAGTTGCAAAAGCAATCGCATCAGTTAAACGTACACCTTCTAGTCCGATCGCACGAAGATCGACCAATGATTGAAACTGTTTACCCACAAGTTCCGAAATTGGAATAATACCTAGATTCGTTGCAACTAAAGTATCAGCAGAATGACAAGGATTTAAACCGAACCGTTGAAGTCTATGTTCGAGTTCTCGCTCATCGATATCCGGGTACTGTTGCTTAAACCATTCTTTAGCTGACTGTGTTTCATATGCTTGTAAGAATTCTGCTTTTTGTTCTGAATTAATCAAATCGGCATTAGATCGAGCCACAGCTTCACCAGCCCATTGAATCGCACCTTCACCGGAATAATATTGCTTCTGAACTGCGGCAACACACTCTTCTAAAGTAGGTTTGTGATGGAAAACACGGGTATGATTGCTCATCCGTAAAGCATCTCTTTCTGGGTCGATTCTCCAGCTACCATTTTCGTCTTGTTGCCAGAGATTATCTTTGGCAGTTGCACCCAATGTGTCAGTTGAATTAAATTGTCTCATACCCGCTGACCTTCTGATGTTGCCAGCAACGATAGTTACTGCTGCTTCATCAATTAATAAGCAACATTCAACGGAGTTTAATTGTCTGCCAATTGCTTTATTTAATATCCCCGCACAACGTCCATATAATTCTAATAATCTCACGGGATTGGCGACACCGCCAAAGCCTTTGAGTTGTTCGCCAGCGGGACGAACATTGCTCAGATCGATGCTGACTTCTACTTCACCACTAAAGCGATCGTCACTGGATAATTCCAATAACATTTTATAAGAACCAACCCAACCTTGACGGCTATCACCGACGACAATCGTTGCTCGATCGCCACTAACTTCCAGGCTGCTCAATTCTTGCCTTTGAGTCAGGGGAATCTTGCCAATCTCACTAATAATTGTGACGTTTAGTCGATTTGTGACGATCGGTAACTTGCCGATGAGATCGGGTTCTAAAATCGCTCCCGTACCACAACCCATCATCGCCAAATCCATCATTAGGGCAAAAGCCGACCAATCACAGACATTCGTACTAGTACAGTTGTAGGCACCAGAAAAGTTTTGGGGTTGTTCGAGCCATTGGCTACCACCCACCCACAACCACCGTCCCGAAGGCATCGCTTTGACTTGACGCTGCATTCGATCGATTACATCAGCTTCAGCGTCGGTTAATTTGCCTAATTTGACCAAGCCTTTGAGGGTACGGGTACAGACATCTTGCCATGTTTCGCGTCCGTTGGCAGTGAAGCGACTGTAGGTGCGAAAAAAGACGGGATTTGCCGTAGGTGCGCTGGCGGGAAAATCTGAATTGTGTGTTACTGCGGTCGAAATCTCATCGCCGGAGGAAGATTCGGGGCGAACTCGGCCAAGTTCTCTAACCATGAGTGAGCTATGCTAATTTTGGAACAGAACTTAGTAATATACGGCATCAGTCGGAGATAATCAACGTTGCCAAAATCCCTGATATACGTTAGTCACAGCGATCTAATAGACCTCAAATGGCGGACTGGCGATGGGTAGCAAATTGCCAAATTTCTACAAAAGTCAGCACTCCAAACAATTTCAACCCATCTGATTTTGGATTTTGGATTTTGGATTTTGGATTGGGAAAACTTTTTTGTTCCTCAATTCCATACCCTCCTACCCTCCTACCCTACCACCCTACCACCCTACCACCCCTTGTCCCCCAACCTCCCCCCGTGGCGATCGCCGATCGCCAGAGCACTACATCGTAACCGCAGCCTCCCCCAGGCGCGGTACCTCCAACTGGCGACGATCGATCCCCAGCAACGCCCGCGAAATCGAACTGTGGTATTTCGCGGGTGGTTCGAGCCGAATAGCCAGCTCAAATTTGTGACAGATGTGCGATCGAGTAAAGTCACAGAGTTAACACATAGTTCAGAACCCAGTTGGGCGGAAGCTTGCTGGTATTTTCCCAAGACAAGGGAGCAATTTCGATGTAGTGGAATAATAACTTTAATTACGGCAGGATCGATCGATCCTAGCCACCAAAAGGCGCGTCAAGAGGCTTGGCAGCAAATGTCTGACTCAGGGCGCATTCAGTTCGATTGGGCGGCTCCTGGGGCGGATAGAAGTACAGATCCGGCGGCTTTTAGTCCTCCAGACCCCAATCCGATTCAGCCTGTGGCAAATTTTGGGTTGTTATTGCTCGAACTGACGGCTGTAGACCATTTGGAGTTGCGTGGCGAACCCCAAAACCGTTGCCTGTACGAACTTGTTGGCGCGGAATGGACTATACGTCAGGTCAATCCATAAAGGTGTAGAGCGAGTGGGATACAATGAATGCAGCGAATTTAGCTGTCTAGGTTAATCCTCATGACTCTTGCTTCAGAACAGATCGACCAGATTGTGCGTAATCAACACGACAATCCTTTTGGAATTTTAGGGCCTCATCAAGTTGAGGAAAATGGGCGAACTGTCTGGGTGGTGCGTAGTTATATTCCCAATGCTGAATCGATAGTGGTGACACTGCCAGCATCGCGTCAGGAATATCCGATGCAATCGGTACATCATCCACACTTTTTTAGTTGTACGATCGACTTACCCGAATTAAATAACTATCAACTCAAGATTACTGAGGGTGGACAAGAACGGATAATTTACGATCCTTATGCTTTTACTTCGCCTTTATTAAGCGATCTTGATATCCACCTATTTGCAGAGGGAAATCACCATCGAATTTATGAGAAATTAGGGGCGCACGCGATCGAAGTAGATGGCATCAAAGGTGTCTATTTTGCAGTGTGGGCACCGAATGCGCGAAATGTATCGACCATCGGAGATTTTAATTCTTGGGATGGACGAAAGCACCAAATGGCGAAGCGGAATAATGGGATTTGGGAGCTATTTATTCCCGAACTTACCGTCGGTACTTCTTATAAGTATGAAATCAAAAATCAGGATGGTCATCCTTACGAGAAGACGGATCCTTATGGATTTTATCAAGAAGCACGGCCGAAAACTGCTTCGATCGTCGCAGATCTGACCGTCCATCAATGGGAAGATGAAGCTTGGCTCGATCGTCGTCGTCATACCGATACTCTTGCTCAACCGATTTCGGTGTATGAGTGTCATCTCGGCTCTTGGTTGCACGCCGCAGCTAGTCACCCTGCTATATTGCCAGATGGGACGACAGAGCCGATCGTCAATGTTTCGGAGTACAATCCAGGGGCGCGGTTTCTCACCTATCGAGAATTGGCGGACAAATTAATTCCCTATGTCCAGGAGTTGGGTTTTACCCATATCGAATTATTACCGATCGCGGAGCATCCTTTTGATGGTTCTTGGGGTTATCAGGTGACGGGGTATTACGCACCGACATCTCGACATGGTTCCCCAGAAGATTTTATGTATTTTGTCGATCGATGTCACCAAGCAGACATTGGTGTCATCGTTGATTGGGTACCCGGACATTTTCCCAAAGATGGACACGGTTTACCCTTCTTTGATGGTAGTCATCTGTACGAACATGCGGATCCTCGCAAGGGCGAGCATAAGGAATGGGGCACCCTCATCTTCAATTATGGTCGCAATGAGGTCAGAAATTTCCTCTATGCCAATGCCCTATTTTGGTTCGATAAATATCACATCGATGGGATTCGGGTAGATGCTGTCAGCTCGATGCTCTATCTCGATTATTGTCGCGAGCCAGGTGAATGGGTAGTCAATCAACATGGTGGAAGGGAAAATATCGAAGCGGCAGACTTCTTGCGTCAAACTAATCATCTGATTTTTAGCTATTTTCCTGGGGCATTATCCATCGCCGAAGAATCTACTTCTTGGCCTATGGTATCAGCTCCCACCTATCTCGGTGGATTGGGTTTCAACCTCAAATGGAATATGGGTTGGATGCACGATATGCTCGATTATTTTGAGATGGATCCTTGGTTCCGTCAATTCCATCAGAATAATCTCACCTTTAGCATGTGGTACAACCACAGCGAGAATTTTATGCTCGCTCTATCTCATGATGAGGTAGTTCATGGTAAGAGTAATATCATCGGCAAAATGCCTGGGGATGAATGGCAAAAACTCGCAAATATGCGCTGTCTCTATGGCTATATGTTCGCTCATCCTGGGAAGAAAACTCTCTTTATGGGGATGGAATTTGCTCAGTGGAGTGAGTGGAATGTATGGACGGATTTGGAATGGCATCTATTACAATATCCCGCGCACCAGCAAATGCGTCAATTCTTGGGAGATCTAAATCATCTCTATCGTCAAGAACCCGCGCTCTACAGTCAAGACTTTGATGAGGCTGGGTTTGAGTGGATCGATTGTACCGATAATCGTCATAGTGTCATCTCTTTTATCCGTCGCGATAAAGGTAGTAATGAGTGCATGATTATCATCTGCAATTTTACACCCCAACCCCATTCACACTATCGCATCGGGGTGCCAGAACATGGTTTCTATACCGAGCTATTCAATAGTGATGCTCGCAAATATGGCGGGAGCAATATGGGCAATCTCGGCGGAAAATGGGCGGATGAATGGGCAGTTCACAGTCGCAAGTATTCGTTGGATCTCTGTATTCCCCCGCTGGGAGTATTGATGCTAAAAATCGATCGCGAACAAACCGATGCTGCTTATAAGTGGCGCGAGGATCGCTAGCCATTCTAGTCCTCATCTACTTTTTCTCCCAAGTAAAGTATAATACGATCTAACCCTTCTCTCTGTTCGGCGATTCTCCTTCTGCTGTTGGCTATTAGCCTGCCGTAGGCACGGCAGACGCTCCGCGTTGGTGTAGCAGAGGCTACGCCAACGAGTGATGCTTTTGATGTCATCTATTGCCTACAGCGGGATGGGAGTACTTCGATTGCTGGCGCAGACGGCAAGCCGTTCGAGGATTGATTAGCAAAGTCTCAAATTCCTCAGGGTACTATGGAAGGGTAAATAAAAATCCGCTCGATCGGTACAATGAATCTAATAATTTGCTGGGAGAAATTATCGTGTTTAAACATCTAACTAGTGTTGTCTGTTTGGGTGGAATCTTAGGCTTGTATTGCTCGATCGCGATTGCCCCGATCGCTTATGCTGGTGAATATAATTCTAACCCTGGTGCCTTTAGTAGTGCTAAGGATGAAAGTGCGATCGAAGGTGGGAAAGGCTCCGATAATAAGGGTGGCGACAGCTATCGCCCCAATCCAAATCGCCTAGCCAATCTTCGGGCAGTACAGCTTCAAGCCCAATTAGAAGCAGATCGGAATGCTTATCTAAACGCATCAAATCGGGTCAAACAAGTGGAAGTACAAACGCCACAATCCCAGCCTAGTTCTTCCGTTCTCCGGCAGAATAGTTGTGCCAATCCCGATCTTCATAGTATCGCCAGTAATAGTAGCTCGGAACTAGAATCAGCTAGAGCAGTCCAAACACAAGCTGCCATAAATCTATCAGAAACTCAGCATCGCCTCAGTCTATTTCTCAGATCTGTCAAGTCAAAAAGAAATGTGTTATCGATCGGAATGATGATCCATTAGTCCGATTCGATAATTTATCTTCACAACATAAAACCCCGATTTCTCCCTTGAAGTCGGGGTTTTATAGTCAATAGCCTTAGTTATTGACTAGATTCGATTGAATTTATCAATGATAATATTGCCCGATTGGTTGATTCGATCCAGACCGTAAGGTATAGTGGTTTCGATCGCGTAGATTAGACCTTCATTGTATTATCATGATGAGGCTGCCACGGCGATCGATAAAAATTCGTTTACATATTTTCCAGGATTGATAGCAATGTCTAAGCATTTACTCGGCTCTCTCAAATTCTCAGGTGGTATCCTCAGTATATATTGTTTGAGTTTGGCGATCGTCCCAACCGCTCATGCTCAGAACATCTCCAATGCGACGGGTTTTAATATATCCCAGGCTACTGGTTTTAGTGTTGCAGGCTTTAACTCTTTTGCTGCAAGTAGTGCTGCTGCCTCCCGTGGTAATGCTGGTACTGCTGGTACTGGTGATGCTGGTACTATTGCTACTGGTGACAGTGGTAGTACAGGCGATAAATCTAATCCAACTTTTGGCAACAATCGTCAAGCAAATATTCGCAGCGCACAAGCATTACAATCTCGATTGGATGCAGCTCAGGTGGCTTATGATAGCGCGTCAGCTCGTGTATCGCAATTGTTAGCCAGCTCGTCAACACCCCCAACTACTCCAGACAATTCCAAGCTTTCCGCAGTTCGCTTTGCGCTCAAGCCAATGAGTTCAACCGAAGCAGGTTCATGTGGTTGTAACAATCCTGATGTTGCAGTTAAGCCTGTTGATAGTAGTGGTGCCGAATTAGCAGCTAGAGAACTAGCCGCAGCCAAGGCAGCACAGGCACAAGCCGCAACAGAACTAGCTGATGCTCAAGCGCAAGCGCGTCAATTTTTGGCATCGGCAAAAGCTCCTGAAGTAGCAGCTCAAAACACTACGTTTAGTCCCGTTTGGTAAGGTACTAAAAAGTGAGCGTTAGATAAATGGGGTTGCTGAATTCAAGTATGAAAGGCACGGGTATGCTGTACCACCGTATGGAATAATTAGTTGCCCGTAAAAACTTTGAAAATATACCAAGGGTTCAGCAACGCCAGATAAATAACTGGCGTAGGTTGGGTTTTCTCCAAGGAAGACGCTCAGGCGCAACTAGGCAAGTTGGGTTTCAATCCAGCAAAACCTAACCTACAGATATGTATATTGTTAAATCTTCAACTAGTTGAATCTTTTCGATCGAAGATCGAGTGATATATCTCCAACTTCCAACGAGAAGTCGGGGATATGTTATTAATAGGGTGTTTGAATCTCAGCGGATCTAATTAGGGGCTATGTATCTAAACGTGAGAATCCTCTAAGCAGTTGCCCTGAGCGAGAAAATCGCGTTAAGCTAGAGTAAATCGACGAACCAAGGATAGACTCTATGGTGTCGATCGCCCCAACTCCTTTAAGATTGGCATTTCTCAACCATGCTGCGAATCATCACTCAGCACACTGAAGCGCAACAAGAGTTGCAGCGAATCAGTTCCCGAACCCATGACGATGCAATCGTCCATAAAGAAGCGACTGTCAGCGAAATCGTTCAAACAGTAAGACGACAAGGCGACAAAGCCTTGCTCCACTATACATCGGAGTTTGACGGTCAAACCCTCACAGTCGATCGGTTGCGGGTGACTGGGGCGGAGTTGGATGCTGCATATCAACAGATCTCCAAGGAGTTGCTCGATGCAATCCAACTAGCCGCCGAAAATATTGAAGCATTTCATCGTCAGCGCGTCCCCAAATCTTGGGTGACATTTGGCGATAACGATGTGGTGCTTGGGAAACGGTATACCCCAGTCGATCGAGCTGGGATCTATGTCCCAGGCGGACGCGCTTGCTATCCTAGTACCGTACTGATGAATGCGATCCCCGCCAAAGTCGCAGGCGTACCTCGCGTCGTCATGGTGACACCACCGGGTGCAGAAAAGACCCTCAATCCGGCTGTACTCGTCGCCGCTCAAGTGGCTGGAGTGCAGGAAATATACCGAGTTGGTGGTGCTCAAGCCGTCGCCGCCCTCGCCTATGGCACCGATACAATTCCCAAGGTGGATGTAATTACTGGGCCGGGAAATATTTATGTTACCCTTGCCAAAAAATTAGTATATGGTACCGTGGGGATCGATTCCCTCGCTGGGCCATCGGAAGTCCTCATTATCGCCGACCATCGCGCCAATCCAAACTATGTTGCGGCGGATTTGCTCGCTCAAGCCGAACACGATCCTATGGCTGCGGCAATTTTGATTACTACGGATGCCAAATTAGCTATCGCCGTTAGGGATGCAGTCGGGTTACAACTGCAAGATCACCCCCGGAAAATTTTGACTGAAAAATCGATCGCCAATTATGGGGCGATTGTCGTAGTTGACGATTTAGAAACAGCGGCAGAACTATCGAATGAATTTGCCCCCGAACACCTCCAACTAGAGATAGCCGACCCTTGGGGGCTGATCGATCGCATTCGCCATGCTGGAGCCATTTTTCTCGGTGATGCCACCCCAGAAGCCGTTGGCGACTACTTAGCTGGCCCAAATCATACCCTCCCGACCTCTGGTGCAGCTCGATATGCTTCAGCACTATCGGTCGAAACCTTCATGAAACACTCTAGCCTGATTGAGTACTCAACAGGGGCACTCGATCGAGTCGGTGGCGCAATTCAAGCCCTCGCAGCAGCGGAAGGCTTGACATCCCACGGCGAATCGGTACGGTTACGGTTGGAACAGGAGTAGGAGAGGGGGAGAGGGGGAGAGTGGGAGAGTGGGAGAGTGTGAAGGTAAAAGTTCAATACTCCCGTCCCCCCGGCCCCCCGTCCCAACAAGTCTAAATCGGGTAGATCTTCGACAGGTTCCAATTTAGCTGGAACCTGTCTCTTGACGGGCAATGGCTTGACCTTATCTCCCTCAACTCGATGCTCTGGATTCATCCCCTCAGTCTCCTCAGAAGAGGGCTTAAACGGTCTTTTGCTTCCAACATCACCTGGAGGTCTGCTACCACCCTTCCGAGGCAATTTAGCCCGGAGAGAGGCGACAGATTGACCCGATCGGATCGTCAGATCGTCAGCTTCTCTGAGTACATCAAAGTCCCAGAAATTGCCGACCATTTTTAGGGGCAAATCTCCCACTAAGCGGATTTTGAAGTACCGCTCTTCTTCATCCTTTTTCTTAGGAGCTTGGCGAATCTTCACAAAAATCTCTCTGGTTTCGCGGGATTGATAAATCACTTCCCCACGAATCGAGAAATAATTATCGGGAATCATGATGGTTTCGAGGGAAGGAATTGTTGCCACATCTGGATTTGGTTCGTTGGCGTAGTCTCCGCTTTGCGGCATCGGCTCCTTGACGATGGACTCAGCGTTGAGTGGTTTGATGACCAAATGTGGATCCCAAATGCCCATGATTTGAGCGTGGAGTTTGTTATCCTCCTTCCGAATCCGAGGATAAACTACCCAAAGATGAGATTTTTCAAGGTCGAGATGATTTTTGATCAAACTCAAAATCCGACCGAGAATCACCGCGTCGATGACAGTACCATCATCGGCGAGTAAGGTTCCTTGATTGAATTCTTCGGCGGATGGCAGATATTTGCCCAAAATCAACCCGATGGCTCGGTACTGAAGTGGTTCGCTCGCTGGTGGAATCGGTGTATTTCCCGTCAGTTGCAGCATTGGGGGCAAGACTGGATAGTCTGCCGGATCTGGACGTTTGGCTCGTTTGATTGGTTTCGCGGGTCTGGTTGACGCTTCTGGACGCGCTGGTGGCTGGGGATTGGGGGGTTGTGCAGAACTCATAGACAATTCCTTCGATCGGAGTCAAATTTTTCGGTCTCCCTTTCATGGTAATCGGGATCTTCAAGCCAAAATGCTCAGGCATAAATTAACTGAGCATTTCAGCTACCATGTTTGTAGCAATCCTAACTAAAATCGGTAATTTTGCTGAATTGCAACCCAAAGTGTAGTTAGGATAGATCGTTAGACCATAAACTATTCTACAATCTCGCTACATCGTAGCTCCAGATCTAGCCGATCGATCTTTAAAAGGATCGGTTCATTCCCACGAGCATCTCCTCTGGAGGGAATCCCACCGTTAAAATTCCTGAGTCATTGAATTTTGTTCATACCGCAGTCATATGAAGATTCCTTTCGATCGATGTGTAATCCTTACCACCTTGGAATTCGACCTAATTCTCGATCGACTCGAGAGTGCGATCTATGATTCTCGGTTTCAACCTACCTACGATTTTGGCAAGCCGCCTAGCAAGCAAACTTATTATGGCGAGCTACGGGGCTTCAAATTCTCGGCGACTCGAACGATCGGCTTTAAGCACTTTCACCTCCCTAGATTCCTGTTACCTACCGTAGAGGGGAGGATCGATCGGTTGCATAATGGCTATGAAATCTCTTTGTCGATCGACATCCACAATTTGACCTGCATCATCATGCTCGCTTGGTTTGGTGCTTTAGTTACTTTTATCACAGCCTCGATTCTCGACAATGTTTTGGGCGAGATCTCCGATTATAGCTACCTTGAGGATCTGCCAATCTCCCTGGGTATATATTTGTCGATCGTCGCCTACTTTTATTTTTCCGCTTGGCGGGCAACTAAATTCTTTAAAAGGTTATTTTCCCAAAGACTGCTGGGAACATCGGCAATTGTATTGACTACAAAACCAAAATGGCAAATGGATCTCCAATATCAGCAAATCACTTTTACTCGCACTGCGGTTGAATGGATGCGCGTAAATTTGCCCTCTCTGCCCAATGGCTCTGCGATCGTGGGTAAAATGCCCGATCGCAGGGGGAGAGGGGGGGACAGGGGGACGGGGG
>JANOPX010000165.1:0-20591 GCA_031422115.1 Chamaesiphon sp. VAR_4_metabat_408
ACCCGTTTGGCTCATTTATCCTGCGAGGTTGAGACGCTGATCGACGATCCGCACATCACGGGTGTCGCCGAAGCGGAGCAAGCATTCTGGCAAGATAAAGAGTGGCTCAATCGCCTTGAACAAGTTCCAGCTCATTCGATCCTGATTATCGGCTATGCGCCTTCTGTACTGATGGCTGTGTGTAGTGCGATCGAACAGGGAAAGATTCAACCAGCTTTAGTAATTGGGATGCCGATCGGATTTAGTCATGCGCCTGCTGCTAAACGGCGATTGATGGCTGTGGGTGTGCCTTACATCACAATTCAAGGCTCGATGGGTGGTGGATTATTAGCAGCAGTGGCGGCGAATGCTTTAATTGCATCGCTATTAGACAAACCAGATTGTCATTGCCATCTCAAATCGATCGACTAATTTGAGTGGGGTAGACAATTTCGATCGAGAACGATGAAGAATTCAACAGTCTTCATGCACAATTCTCACATGCTCGATATGTGTAACTCTACCATTTTTATGACCGATTTCAAGTATTAGACTTATTTCTGAATCACGCTTGACCTGCTGTTGATATGTAATCAATCCTCTCTGCTTTTTAGATCTAAAACCTAGTTTTCCGTCATACATTTTTTCTGCTTTAGAAATAGTGTCACCTACTTTAATTCCCAAATCTGTTCGGTAATTAGAATTAGTGGTATGGATAATCGCTTCGCTCTCACTAACTTTAATCCTCAAGCCATCATATATCAGGCTATGTTCTACGATACAACCAACTTTTTCACTCATCTTGATTGGTTTACCCAAAATTTTAACTATTTGCGCTGGCTCCATCTCAACATTGATACCACCAATTGAAGTTTTATCTAAGCGATAACTAGCTACCTGTCCAAAATAGTTTAATGAAATAGTCGATCGTCGCGATTCAACATGAAAGCTTGGAGTCGTTGCGATCCGATCGACTGGGTGCTTTGGTACTGCAATAATTACTGGTGAAACTGCTCCCAAAGATATCAGTATTCCCATCAAGACATAGATTTTATGGATTATTAACATAGTGATAAATTACTTGAATGTATCATTATACATTACTTCTGTCGCTCGCTCGATTGTTTAACAGCCCAACAATATATTTGGCGCAACGCAATCACCAGTAGGAATCTCAGTCGGCAATAGACGTTCTTGAGCAAATCCAGGATTAATACTTGCGATCGCCAAAATTGTTACACCACTTCCCACAATGGCGATCGCACTCCGCTCGAAGCTCCTGCGGGTGGTCAAATTATTTCTATTTTGAATGAAGATTTGAATATCCATTTACTCGAATAGAAAGTATCTAAAAGTATAGCTTGCTCCTCAAGATCTCAATCTACTTGAATTCTCTATCCATTGATGCTGGCAATAGTAGATTTAGTCAAAGCTGGAACGATGCGATCGCTAGCAGCCCTCGCCCCTGATAAATTCCGCGCTGCTGGGCCGACTCGTAATGCTGCCAAACCACCCATGATAAATAACTCGCAACCTTGCCAGCGTAGATGCTCGTCAATAACGGGTAAACCATTGACAACTTCAATTGGATGAGCAGCCAAAACATCGTGCAATAATGGATGATTTCGAGCATCTAACTGGCTACCAGTCGCAACCCAAATTCGGTTGATATTCTGATGATGAATGCACTCATGGACGGCAGAATTATCGCAATGTATTTGCCAGCTATTATTGCTCCATTCTGCTTGAGATACCCCACATTGCTCATAGAATTCAATCTTCCCCTCTCGCTCCAATCGCCGCAATTGAGACAGTACCATTGGAGTCATCGAGCCACCATTTCGCGCTTGTTGAATCATCTGCCAGCGAGTATGTAAATCCGGTTCTGCCCAGAAACCTTTGAGATATTTCGGCCCGATCCAACCAGGATCGGCATCGAATAGTTTGTCATACACATTGCGGCGAGACATTAATAGCACCTGTGCGCCACGTTCGATCGCCCCCAACGCCAGATGTCCACTAGTTAGACCTCCCCCAACGATTAGGATTCGTTCGCCCTGTACATGCAATCCTCGCAGGTCTACTTGATGGGAATGCAGGAGCCGATCCTGGGGATAATTTGTCGGAATTTGCCCTACCCACTCAGGGAGATTCGGCACGGCTCCACCGTTGGCAATTACCACTCTCCGGGCGATGATAGTTTGCCCATTGGCTAAGTGTAGACAAAAACGAGCACGACCGCGATCTACAATTGGTTCGACGCGAATAACTTGAGCTGGATAGACGCAATCCTCTAATTGCCACCGACGGACGGTTTCTTGGCAGAAATCGCGAAATAGTTGGGTTCCGGGCAAGTCGTAGGGGGCGAATAATTCATCCGATCGAGGAGCGGCAAAGGTACGCAGGGCATGAGGATTGGGGTCTGGCTGATGGACGGCTGGCGACCTTAAATGCGGAATCTCGAAGGCTGCAAACTGATGATGCCATCGATTCATCCAGGTACCGCTAGAATCGAAGACGAGGAAACGTCCGCGCATGGATTTCTTTTTCTGCAATAGATGCGTCACCAGGGTCAGAGCATGAGGCCCAGCACCAACAATTGCCAGGTCGATGAAGTCGGGGAGCGTCGCTAATGTGTCGAGCATGGATGAATCATCCGCTAAAATACGAGAACGATTATCATTCTATCTGTTAAATCAGCTAAAAATCCGATATCATGATAATGATTATCATTGTTGTCATAATGGTTCGCCTCAGATTGATATGTCACCAGTCTCCCAGCCCCTACCGCCCGCACTGGATCGAATTATCCAACGTTTCCAACAGATATCGGCATCAAAACGGCGGTATGAGTACCTGCTTCACTTTGCCAAACGCCTTCCGGCGTTCCCCGAAGACCAGAAAATCCCAGAGAATCGAGTTAGCGGCTGTGTATCGCAAGTTTATGTGACAGCGACGGTTGATGGGGGCAAGGTCAGCTTCCAAGCTGATTCGGATGCTCAACTCACCAAGGGATTAGTGGGTTTATTGGTAGAAGGATTGGATGGGTTGACTCCCACAGAAATTATGCAATTAACGCCGCATTTTATTCAGCAAACTGGACTAGATATCAGTCTATCTCCCTCTCGCGCTAATGGTTTTTATAACATTTTTCAGATGATGAAAAAGAGAGCATTAGTTTGTCACTTGATGGAGAGTTATTTGCAAAGTTAAGAAGACATT
The DNA here is from genome assembly GCA_031422115.1 of Chamaesiphon sp. VAR_4_metabat_408. Lineage (GTDB taxonomy): Bacteria > Cyanobacteriota > Cyanobacteriia > Cyanobacteriales > Chamaesiphonaceae > Chamaesiphon. The sequence goes on from JANOPX010000165.1 coordinate 3,202, forward strand.
TATGTCCAATTCATTCGCACAGAGTTGTCTAGATTCAGTATTGGAGCCTCTAGCTGAAATACCTATACCGATCGACACATATTTTCTAGGGAGTGGGAAAACAACGCTACTCAATCATATTCTCAACAATCGACAAAATTTGAAAGTTGCGATAACTATGAATAAATTTTGGGATATCTACTAAATCGATTCATAACTATTGGTAGCTGTGGGTGAAAATATGGTGCAACTAAATAAGACCGATCTAGTCGCTCGCTGCCAATTAATAGTAATCAATTGGTATTTATTGGACAAAATTTGAACGCTGAGGGAATTAGCACACCTGGTTGACTGAATGCCTTGCTATTTAATTTAAGGAATCTGCATGACTCAAACAATCGCACATCCAACTACGGCTACGCTCAAAGTTCCCAAACGGGGAATGCCTGTTACGATTATTACTGGGTTTTTGGGTAGTGGTAAGACCACCTTATTAAATCATATTTTGAGCGATCGACAGGGCTTAAAGGTTGCCGTATTAGTCAATGAATTTGGTGACATCAATATCGACAGTCAACTACTGGTATCGATCGATGAAGGCATGGTCGAGCTGAGTAATGGGTGTATTTGTTGCACTATTAATGAGGATTTAGTTAATGCAGTCTACAAAGTGTTGGAGCGGGAGGACAAGGTTGATTACATGGTAATTGAGACTACTGGTGTCGCCGATCCATTGCCGATTATCTTGACATTTTTGGGGACAGAGCTGCGGGATATGACGCGGTTAGATTCGATCGTCACGATGGTAGATTCAGAAACATTTACCCCCGAACACTTTGATAGCGAAGCAGCATTTAAACAGATTACCTATGCTGATATCACTGTCTTAAACAAGACTGATTTGGCAAGTACCCAACAGGTTCTAGACTTAGAATCTTACATTAAATCTGTCAAAGAGGGTGCCAGAATTCTGCATAGCGAACATGGGAAAGTACCACTAAACCTAGTTCTAGATGTGGAGTACAACAACCCAAATGATTATGCGGATTTAGTTAAAGAAGAAATTGAGCAATCTGAGCAAGATAGTCATCAACATCATGCTCACGAACACAACACTCATGGTGCTCACGAATCCCACGCTCCTCATCAGCATGAACACAAACACGAACATACACATCAAAAACATGATGCACATAATCATGAACATCATGCTCACGAACATCATCATCACCATTCCAGTCATTTAGACAATGATGGATTTGTGTCGATCGCATTTGAAGCAGATCGGCCCTTTGATGTCAAGAAATTTGAAACATTCTTACAATTACATTTACCCTCAGAAGTCTTTCGAGCCAAAGGAATTCTATGGTTTACAAATAGCGAAGATCGGCACATTTTTCAACTCAGTGGTGCGCGGTTCAATCTCAACGGTGAACCGTGGCAATCTGCACCCAAAAATCAGCTTGTATTCATCGGGCGCAATCTAGATGCCGATAATCTACGGCAGCATTTAACAACCTGCTTTGCTTGATTATTAGCATCTAGAATTGACCTTCAATCGTCCATCTTCAATTAATCAATCTAAAACGTACTCATGACATTATCTATTTCACCCGACAATATTCGTAAGCAACTTATTACCCACATTCCGCACTTCAAAATCACCAGCGGTTAAAACCGCCGCTAGTGTTGCAAAACCCGCCTACGCGGGTTGGAAATCTCAGTCCGCGAAGGCGGACTTCGTATCACTAGCAGCGGTTTTAACCGCTGAATTATCCGAAGTGCTGTTTTAGTCAATGAATTTGGTGATATTAACATCGATAGTCAGTTGTTAGTCAAAGTTGGTGATAATGAAGATGATAAAAATACGATTGAACTGATGAATGGCTGTATCTGCTGTACAATCAATGATGATTTTGCTGATGCTGTCTATCGAATATTGACTAGAAGAGAAAGAATTGATTATCTGATTGTTGAAACAACAGGTGTTGCCAATCCATTACCGATCGCACTGACTTTTCTAGGTACCGATCTGCGAGAATTTACTCATTTGGATTCGATCGTTACTGTTGTCGATGCGGAGACTTTCAATCCCAGAGAGCATTATGAGAGTGATGTAGCGATCGACCAAATATTTTGTGGTGATATTATTATTTTAAATAAAACCGATCTAGTTTCTGATCAAAAAGCAAATAAGACAGAAGACTTTTTGCGATCGGTTAAAGAAGGAGCACGAATTCTCAGATCGGAGCATAGCAAAGTACCGCTGTCATTACTGCTCGATGTCAATCTTTCCAACTCAGACTTCTTTGATGATAATTTTGCAAATATTGAGATAGATTCACAACATATCAATAATGATGGATTTATGTCAATTTCATTTCAAAGCGATCGCCCGATCGCTCTCAAGAAGTTTCAACAGTTCCTCGATTATCAACTGCCAGAAAATGTATTTCGGGCTAAGGGGATTCTCTGGTTTGAGGATAGTCCGTTGCGGCACATATTTCAGCTTAGTGGGAAACGATTCAGTATTGATGATAGTAAATGGATCGATTCACCAAAAAATCAAATGGTATTAATCGGACGCAAACTCGATAAAATTTCCCTACTGCAAAGATTAAATGAATGTTTAATAAGGTAATCAAAATGAACTCAAATCTACTGTGGATCGAACGCCTGAAATTTAATGAGAATGGACTAATTCCCGCGTTGGCGTAAGCGCAAAGCGCAAGCTCCGCTAACGCGTTAGCGTCTGCCTGCGCAGAAGCCTCGCCTTTGGCGAATCGCCCAAGATTACCAAGACGGGGCAGTATTGATGATGGCATGGATGAATAAAGAATCGATCCAGCAAACATTAGCCACCAAAGAAGCCCACTATTGGAGTCGATCTCATGCCGAACTTTGGCACAAGGGAGCAACTTCTGGGCATATCCAAAAAGTCAAATCTGTTTACTATGATTGCGATGCCGATACTCTGCTATTAAAGATCGAACAGGTAGGCGATGTTGCTTGTCATACGGGAGTGAGAAGTTGCTTTTTTCATGAAGTATCAGGGGTTTAATTCTACGTTTTAATACAGCCAATATTTACCATGAGCATCACAATCCATAACACATTAACTCGATCTAAACAGCCGTTTACTACCATCGAAGCAAATAAGGTCACGATGTATTGTTGTGGGGTGACAGTGTATGATGATTGCCATTTGGGTCATGCCAGATCTTATATTGGTTGGGATGTGGTGCGGCGATATTTGCAATGGCGCGGTTATCAGGTGCGTTATGTCCAAAATTTTACCGATATTGATGACAAGATTTTGAATCGAGCCAATGCGGAAAATAGCTCGATGGATGTAATTGTCGATCGATATATTGCGGCTTATTTTACAGATATGCGACGGTTGAATATTCTCGATGCTGATGAATATCCCCGCGTCACCGAACATATTCCCGCCATCCACGATCTGATTCAAGCATTGGAAGCTAAAGACTATGCCTATGCTGTAGATGGCGATGTTTACTACAGCGTCAGCAAGTTTGAGGAGTATGGCAAACTGTCTGGGCGAAAATTGGAGCAGATGCAAGCGGGAGCGGGGGGAAGAGTCGATCCTCATGACTCAGAATCCAAGAAACAAAACCCGTTCGACTTTGCGTTGTGGAAGGCTGCCAAGCCCGATGAACCTGCCTGGGATTCGCCTTGGGGCAAAGGTAGACCTGGATGGCATATCGAGTGTTCAGCGATGATTCGGGCGCGGCTGGGGGAAAGCATCGATATTCATGGCGGCGGTGGCGATTTGGTATTTCCGCACCATGAAAATGAAATTGCCCAGTCGGAAGTGTTGACGGGTAAGCCGTTGGCGAATTATTGGCTGCACAATGGCATGGTGACGGTAAATGGTGAAAAGATGTCCAAATCTCTGGGCAATTTCACGACGATTCGCGATTTGCTGGATGGCAAATGGCTGGGATGTCCGCATCAGATCGATCCGATGGCGATTCGGTTATTTGTGCTCCAAGCCCATTACCGCAAGCCGTTAGATTTTACCCAGATGTCAATTACGGCGGCTGAGAATGGCTGGCAAACTCTCAAGGATGCTTTGACTCTGGATTGGCAAAAGATCGACCTTACTTTCGATCGAAGTTCAAAAGATTTCGATCCAAATGCGTTGGCTAGCCTACCGGAGGTAATCGACCAATTTCAGACGGCGATGGATGATGATTTTAATACAGCGGCTGGATTAGCGATATTATTTGAGCTGGCTAAATCTCTCAAACGAGAGGGGATAGTTTTGTGTCCGCCAACGGATAATTCCATTGATGCCTTAGCCTTCTCCCACGATGGTAAATGGCTGGCTGCGGGAGGGTTAGATGGCAATATTAGCTTATGGCAAATCGACACAGAGACTCCCGAACTTTTCGACACTATCGAATCTGGCTCTTGGATCTATCGATTGGTTTGGAGTCCCACCTGCAATCATCTGGCGTTTAATCTGGGTAAGTCCGTCCAGATTTGGGATGCAGATCGATCGGAAATCGTGACAAATTTACCAGGGGCGGCTAGTCCCCAGGATCTCCGCTGGTCGCCCGATGGCAACCATTTAGCAGTCGCAACTAAGAATGATATTCACATCTGGAATACCCACAATTGGGACGCTCGGCTGTATCAGTGGGAATTAAACTCACCTGCTATTACCCTGGCTTGGTCGCCAGATGGTGCTAATTTAGCTTGTGCCATATACGATCGCAGCGTGGGCGTATTGGACTGGTCAAAAGCTCAATATCTGGAGCAAGAATCAGTCGATGAAAGCGATATGCCGATGCGAATGAGTGGTTTTCCTGCTAAAGTCAATCGATTAGCCTGGGCAGATCTACCTCCTGACACCAATTTTCCACCGTTTCTAGCCGCTTCTACCCGCGAAATAGTGTCGATATGGGTCAAGACTCCTTTGGACTGGGAGAGTTGGGTGCTAGAACTCGGCAGTGGTAATGTTATCGATGTGGCATTTCAGCCCAAAAGTGGGGTGTTGGCATCCCTAGCAGAAGATGGCTGGATCGTGCTCTGGCAAGCGGCTGTAGAGGCGGTACAGGTACTTGAGGGGGCAGAGGAGGGATTCTGCTGTTTAGCTTGGCATCCCACGGGCTGTCGGTTAGCAGCAGGGGGGCGGCGGGGAGAGTTATTTGTTTGGTCGGTTTGTGGGTGAAATTATTGTTGTTTCCCAAATCCGATCCCTGTTGCCAAACATTTAGTAAAATCTGCGCGTAACTTCGCCTCATCGAGATCTCGCCCGATAAAGACTAACTCATTTTTCCGCTGCTCATCAACCCGCCACTCGCGATCTGCTTTACCATCAAATAGCATGTGTACCCCTTGAAAGACAAAGCGGTTGTTTTGTCCGTGAATATTTAAAATTCCTTTCATCCGAAAGATATTGGGACCTTGATTTGGTAATAAATCGCTCAACCAGTCATTAATTTTGTTAATATCCATCGCACCAGGCAAAACTAATGCCACCGATTTTACTGATTCATCATGGACGTGAGCTTCTTCACCCAAGAAATCGGGATCGATCGTCAGCGCATGAGATAAATCGAAGCCACCAACTTCTAAAACTGCATCCATATTCACCTGGGCATTTTCAGTCCGATAAATCTTTGCCATCGCATTCATATTACGAATTTTAAGTTCGAGTTCATCTAACTCAGCAACAGTCACTAAATCGGTTTTATTCAGCAGAATTGTATCGGCAAATGCAATCTGTTCTTGAGCTTCATCTGCATCCCAGTGGAGTTGAATATGCTTGGCATCTACTACCGTCACTACCGCATCTAAGTGAGTATGTAGTTGGACATCCTCATCAACGAAAAAGGTTTGAATTACGGGTGCAGGATCGGCGAGTCCAGTGGTTTCAATTACTAAATGGTCGAATTTATCGCGCCGCCGCATGAGTTTATCGATGATTCGCACCAAGTCACCGCGTACCGTACAGCAAATACAGCCATTATTCATCTCGAAGATTTCTTCGTCGGTACTGACAACCAGTTGATTGTCGATGCCAATCTCGCCAAATTCATTCACAATTACGGCTACTTTCTTCCCATGTTCGTAGGTTAGAATATGATTGAGCAAGGTGGTTTTCCCTGCACCCAAATATCCAGTGAGGACAGTGACTGGAACAGTTGTTGTAGATGAACTGGCTGAAGTAGTTACCATGAGTATTTTATCCTAATAAGTGATTTGAAGATACTAATTAAAAGTCGGATCGATTAATAACTTAAATCTTGTCACAAACCGATCTTTCGCGCTCGATCGCCCGTCCTTTGTAGCGTGCCGGAGGCAATCGAATCTATGCTGCAAAGAGTAACTGTTGTTCGGGTAAATTCCGCACATCAGCAGAGCCAGAGATCCGAATTTGACTGCGAATTAGCTCCGGGATCCATTTGACAGAAAGAGATCTAACCTTTAAGATGATTTTAGTTGTGGCGATAATGATTCTCATTTTATCATAAATTCGCTAAATAGATGTAGCGATTACACACCACTAAATCGCGAATTTGCCCACAACTTACCAGTTTAATCTTACCATCATCAAAATTAGCCCTCCTCGCCTAGACTCAAAGCACTATATCCCAACTAGATTGTCTCATCACTACTGACATTCGGGATGCTGACTGGAGGATCCACCCCTACCAGCAAACAACCTACAGATACTGCTAGCCCCACAGCGATTACCTGCTTCGTAATGCCAAGGGCAAGGCTCCGCCAACGCGTTAGCGGAGCTTGCGCTTTGCGCTTACGCCAACGATCGAAAGCTCATCCATTTTTATTATGCAAAATCAATCATCATCAACTCCAGCCGATCTAAACGCCTGTCAGATTAAGCTGTATCGAATGTCTAACTCAGAAAGTGAATGCCCGTGGGGATTAAAAGCTGTAAAACTGCTGCAAGAGCGGGGACTAAATTTTGAGGATATTAAATTGCGATCGCGTGAAGAAGTAGATAAATTCAAAGCTAAATATCAGGTATCGACTACACCTCAAATCTTCTGCGATCGAGAACGAATTGGTGGCTATACAGATTTAGCAAATCAATTATCTGTTACTCTAGTACCAATGAGTATTTCCTACACTCCAGTTATCACTTTATTCTCCATAGCGGGATTGATGACATTAGCTCTCTCACTGAAGATGGCTGGCTTTATGGGAATATCTTTATCGATGTTAGCGAGTCTCAAATTAATGGATTTAGATTCGTTTACCGCAAGTTTTCAGAAGTACGATCTAGTAACAAAGAGATTCAAACCATACAGTAAAGTTTACCCTTTCCTAGAACTGGCGATCGGCTTAGGATTTCTATCTGGCATTGCACCACTATTAACTGGAATTGCATCGACTACGTTAGGAGTCAGCGGAGTTTTATCGGTATTTAAAGCTGTATATATCGATAAGATGGCTCTCAATTGTGCTTGTGTAGGTGGTAATTCTAAAGCACCTTTAGGCATCATCAGTATGGCAGAAAACTTGATGATGACAATAATGGGTGTAATGCTAATTTATCCGAGCGCAACTACCCTAATCCAAAAATCTAATCAAACTAACTCGCTCGCTCCATTGCCAATCTTACAAATGATAAATCGGGTATTTTATTAAATCCATTTAAAAATCCAAAAATTCCACATCCGTAGCGATAAACTCTCGCTATCGACTGGTAAGCCTAAATATATCGGCAACCAAAACACGAACCCCACCGCTACCGCAAAAATTATCGTTAAACTCATGCCTTGAAGGAATCCATAACTACTCCGCAACCAAGTATCTACCAGCCATGCTAATCCCATTATCGCGAAGAGAACTGCACCCATATAGTGATAGATAAATACACAACGGGTAACTAGAACCCAGGGTAACAAATTAGCTGCGTAGTTGACGACAATAAATAGGAAAACGATTCGAGGCTCGAAACTAGAGGCTACTTGTGAATATCGTAGATCTTGGTTCATCCTCTGTATATTCAGTGTTTGAACTAAATCTTGGATAAGTTTTATCGATACAATAAAGATTGCAATAAGCGCGCACCACCACAAGAAGGGATTGCCCATTGCATGAACATCATTATATAGGTGAGTCGGAAGATCTTGTTGATAATAATAAGCTAAAGGGCGGAGCATTAACGGCCAAGTATACCAATCAGCACAATAGGGATGAATCGCCGCACTATTCCCAATTTGCTCGTGATAGTTGAGAATCGATAACTGCATCTCCCAAAAATTGAGCCGAGGATTTTGAATTAGATGGGGGATCCATAAGAGACTATAGGTTAATACTGGCACTATACCTAAACCAAAAATTAATTGGAGTAGAGGAATGGTAGCTAATTGTTGGCGTAGCATCTCCCCTGGAGAATCGAGTCGCGAAGTTGATGTCATTCGCGGTTGAATGAGTACTTTAATTAATCCCCACTTGGCTATTCCTATTAGAATTAATATCCCCAGTAAAAACCACAATCCATTCCACTTACAAGCTGCTGATGCTCCAAAAGATATCCCTGCACCGATGATAAATACTAGCCTTTGCTTTGGGTAATCACTATTAATTCTACTAGCGATTAGGACTAATAATTGTCCGAGGATGCCAAAAAATACCAGAAAGATATTATTTAAAGCATACCGAGACTCAACGAGAAACAATCCATCTAGACTAATAAATAAAGCGGCGAAGAAAGCATAGCTCATCCGCCGATTTAACTGATATGCTAGAGCAGCGACTAGTGGCGGAATCAGCGAACCAAAGAGGGCATTCATCCAGCGATAACTAAATGTTGAATGTGGCGAACCTGTTAGTATATTGGTAGTATCTTGACCGATTGGCAGCCTGTCGCCGAGCCAAATACCAATGGCAATCAGATATTGACTTAGGGGCGGATGAGAGTTGTAAAATTGGGTATTTGTGAGATAGTTATTAGCAAATTTAGCATAATAAAATTCATCAAAAACAAGTTCATTAAACCGCCCCAATCCCCAAAATCGCAGAAATATAGATATTATACAAACAGCAATTATTCCCCAAACTGCCCATTTTTCATCCGTTCTTGGATCTAGTTTTAATGCCATTGATGAGGGGTCAGGGATGAGGGGTCAGGGATGAGCGAGCATACCTCAGATCTAAGGTTAGGGATGTATCGATCGAAACCGGATCTATTTACTTATTACTTATTACTTATTACTTATTACTTATTACTTATTACTTATTACTTATTCCTCGATCGAGCTTCCTGTTGTGAAAATGTCAAGCAATATCCTCAACTAAATTTGTCTATTAGGCATTGGATCCAGGTTGCCAAGGTAGTTGGCGATACTTTAAATAATAGCCGAGTATACTAATAAATATAATAACGATCGAGCCAATGCCGAGCGGATTTGGTAGCCAGAAGAATGCTTCTAAATGATTTATTTTCCCTGATGTTATTTTCCAGCTCTTTTGGCGATTATCTCCGGTACAGCAAGGCTGAACGTTCGTACCAGATATACCGCTGATACTCTCAGGTAGATTGGGACTATTGACACCCCAAGGACTCTGGATGCTAAAATTAAGATTCACTAAATCTCCTGATGCGATCGAGACTTTTGGATCCATCGATTTGACGATTTGCGAGCGCAGATCGATATCGTAGGTTAGGTGGTTTCTGACTACCAGGAAGAAGTTATTCTGCTGAATCTGCATGTGAGCATTGAAGCCCAAATCTTCTGGATTAGATGCGGATGTAGGATTAAAATATCCATCGATCTTATCGACCAATTCCTGTAAATTATTAAAAGGGATAACAACATTGACTTCAATAGCACTCAAATATTCGATTCGCCCTTGAGCTGCTTTAGTTCTTGCTTCGATACTGGCAAGCCACGTCTTCACCGCCTGCTGACTAAAACTATTCAACTGTTCGCCAATTTGGATATGTTGGACGATTTCGCCGTAGTTTAGACTAGAGAAATTTATCCCCGTCTCATACTTGACACAGCCAGATAAAGCGATCGCCAGTATACAGCAGAGGATAGTCAATTGTCGATAAATCGGACTCAGCAATGAACCGATCGATTTATGTTCTATATTTGGCATATTGATATTATTTTCCTCGATCTTCAGGGTAGAAGCAATTCGTCAATTGCCTTTACCCTACAAAAACCTATTTTGCAGGCTTCCCAGTTGGTTTAGCATCAGCCTTGGGTGCTGCGGCGATATCCACCTTATCGATAACCTTGAGACTACCATCGGGTTGAACTTGCCAGATATCGTAGGTACCAATTACGTCACCCTGAGCATCAATATCTACATTACCACTAGCACCTTGGTAATTGATTTTTTTGTTAGCTTTGAGCATAGTCATAGCTTGACACAGATCGGATACTTCTTCTCCAGGCCCACCTGCAACTTCCTTAATCTTACTCGCAATGCCTTCACCAGTATTGTTTCCGGCTGATTGAGCTGCCAGCATCAATAGAGCCGCCGCATCCCAAGTATGTTGGAGATAGGCGGTAAGGGGCTTACCTGTCGCCGACCACTTCTTGTTAAAGTCCTCTAGAGCCTTGCCATGTGCCCCAGGAACGGTACCGATCGCCCCATCGATGATAAATTTACCATCTTTGGTTTTACCGACCTGCTTGGGGAATTCTGGGGAGTAGGCACCATCGGGTAGCATAATCGTCACACCTTTGCTCACGCCTTGCTCGTAAGCAGCTTTGAGCAGGAGGGAACCAGTATCGGGATAGACGAGTGTGGCGATAGCTTGGGGTTTCCCTTCAAATGCGGCTTTGACTTCCGAGTCAAAGGTAGTTGCTTTGGCATCATAGCGGGTAGGTTTGGCTTCATTGGTGATAGTACCGCCCAATTTTTTGAAGGCGGCGACAAATTGCTCCTCGAAGCCTACTCCATAATCATTATTGATCGCGATCGTCGCAACTCGTTTGAATCCACGTTTGAAGGCGAGCTGTGCCATTGCTTGCGCTTGATAGGTGTCTGGTGGAGCCGTACGCGCCCAGTAACCTTGATATTTACCTTCTTTAGCGCGAGCGGTAAATACGGGGCTGGTACTTCCAGGCGAAATTAACATTACCTTATTCTTGACAGCAACATCAAGAGCGGCGATGGAGACTCCACTCGCCCAGGAGCCGACTACACCTGCAACTTTATCTACCGCAGTCAATTTTGTCATTGCTGAGGCTCCAGCACTAGGATCTGTTTGATCGTCTTCTGATACTAGGGTTACAGGATTGCCATTGACTCCACCACAGCCATTGACAGTATCTACCGCCATTTTAACCGCAATGGGTAGAGGTTGTCCGAGAGAAGCTCCATCTCCAGTACTTGGGAGTAGGGAGCCAATCTTCAATCCTTTCGCACTATCGCTAGCGGTGGATGTAGAGCCACCTTTTTGAGCAGAATCTTTGGTACAGCCAGTGGCGAGCAAGCTGGTGACGGTAAGAGACAATGCCATAGCTAGAGCTAGTTTTGACTCAATTTTTCGATGATTTGATGCAGTCATAATCTTATTGTTGAAATCCTCACACAAAAATGAAAATAGCGTTGGCGCACCGATAATTAGCCTCCATCGTACTCACAACTATTGGGCGAGATCGATTGCCTCCGGCACGCTATGCGAACGAGATATGCAAGATATTCTCGTTGGAGTGCTAGTACTGTTGGTGCAGCCAAAGTAACTTTTCTCTAATTAGAATAATATCACTTTTGTGAGCCTAAATATTGGACGCTGCGAACGGTCTAGTTATTTGGCGATCTGGCGATCGTTATTATTCATTGCCAATCGACAAATGAATGGTGTGAATTTAGTTGCCATATAGGTATCGAGATAATTTATGATGGCATAGAAAAAATAGATACTTTCCGTGTAAATACTGTTGCCAGAGACCCGATTGGGCATGGTATATTTTTGTTATTGTCACGCGATATTAAATTAAAGTTGTGATAAACCCGCTAGTTTCAGTTATTATTCTTAATTGGAATGGCTACCAAGATACAATTCAATGTTTAGAAAGTATCTTGAAGCTTGACTATGATAATTACCGGATTGTTGTTTGTGATAATGGTTCGACAGATGGCAGTATCGAACAGATCGAATCGTGGTGCAAAGACAACCAGATCGATCTAGTAAATTCAGATCGATATATGACTCTAATCCAGACAGGAAAAAATCTCGGATTTGCTGGCGGTAATAATATTGGCATTAGACATGCACTGCTCGAGCGTGAATGTAAATATGTTTGGATTCTAAACAATGATACGATCGTCGAACCAAACTCACTATCTATATTGGTATCAAAATGCGAGCGAGATAGCCATATCGGTATTTGTGGATCTAAATTAATTTACCACCACGATCGATCGAAGGTACAGGCTTGGGGTGGTGGTAGATATAATAAATGGTCGGGTATATCCCAACATATCGGTGCTCATCAGCCATCAAATTTAGATGTAGATATAGAAAGTATCGAGAAGAGTATTGATTATATCATCGGTGCTTCTATGTTGGTATCTCGGAGCTTTTTAGAAACGATCGGCTTGATGAATGAAGAGTACTTTCTCTACTTTGAAGAACTAGATTGGATTGCTAGAGCGGGCGATCGATATCGTCTTGGTTATTGCCATGATAGCATTATTTATCACAAGGAAGGCGCGAGTACGGGGCTTAATAGTAGTCAGTCAAAGGGTAGCAGCATGACAGATTATCATGCGAAAAGATCGTTATTAATCTACACCCGCAATTATGCACCTTACGCTTTACCTATCATCTATCTAAATTTGGTAATGGTAGTATTCAAACGACTAATTCATGGTGAATATCATCGCGCACTCACAATATTGAGAATAGTATTTTCTGCTGCTCCAGTTTAGTATTTTCAACATCCTCACTGTCAACTCGCACTCATGAAGAAAATATTATTTGTCACTAGAGACTTTCCCGTCACCGAAGATTGTGGTGTGAGTATCAGAGAGCTGTATATCGCCAAATGCTTATCCCCGCACTTTGAACTAGATATCGCTTATCAAATTCCTTGTCGTCAACAAGAGACAACACATTGCTTATTCAAAACCAAGTTTTTCATCCCTCAACCTCAATATACCAGAATCAATCAATCTATTCGATCGCTTTTCACGGGTGAATCTTTTCACAATCGATTCAAAAATAGCGATATAGTCAAATTCATTAATGCTTCGGATTATGACTGGATTTACTTGAGCTGGATTCATACATCGATCGATGTGCATCATCTCATCAATCAAAACACGATTGTAGATTTGGTTGATGCAACATCAAGATTTTATCTAAATTCCGATCCGTCATCTAAAATTAGATCGCTCTACTATAAATTAGAACAAAATAGATTGCGTCAAATCGAGAATCAATGTATCGAAGCTGCGACGATTACCCTAGTGACAACATCGAAAGAAAAACAATACCTTACAGATAATAGCCCCAACTTAATCGAGCGAATCTTGACGATCGGGAATGAGCCACTTATCCCAGTTTCAAATACAAATAATAGCTATATTCCAAAAAGAATCGGCTTTATCGGCTCCCTAGACTGGTATACAAATGCAGAAGCAGTCGCAAAGCTAATAACTGAAATTTATCCCAAGATAAAGTTAGTCTTTCAAGATGCAGAGCTATATATTATCGGTAAAGGCAATAGTAAACTAGTCGAAAAATTTAAAGATGTTCGTGGAGTTTTCTTTACTGGATTCGTAGAAAATTTAGATGACATCATGTCAACAATCGAGCTAATGATCTTTCCACATCTTACTGTAACAGGCATCCAAAACAAACTCATCTCAGCATTTTCTTATGGTATCCCAGTAGTCTTCTCAGCCGAGATGATTTTTGCTACAGAGATACATGCGATCGAATCTGAATGTGTTGTATCTACTGGCGAAGCTTCATCTTTTGCAGCCAAAGCGATCGAGATTCTGGGAAATAGAGATCGACGAGAATACTTATCACAATGGACAATAAAATTTATCAAAGATTATTTTGCCGATCGAACTGAGCCAAAACAGTTAATTGATTTCTTGTTAAAGACGAACGCGAACGTCTAAAATACTTATGATTTACTATATTTTACCTCTAATTGTTTCGGTATGTGCGTATATATTTCCAAGTTTAACCCTAGACTCACATAATTTAGGATCGTTAAAAAGATCTTCCAATTTACTGGAACGGTATATAATTATATTTATTTGCTTGTTTTGCGTATTGCTATCTGGTTTGAGATTTGATACTGGATCTGATTGGGATGCTTACTATGAGACATTCAAACATCCTGGTTGGGACTATCCTTATGAAATGGGATATTTGTTATTTAATAATATATTATCTTTTGTTGAAATAGAGTATAATTTATTTCTAATAATTATATCATCAGTTTTCATACTTTTATTTTACTATGCAGAAAAAACATCTCCATTTATGAACAAATGGATTCTAATGCTATTTATGTATGCAAATATATATGTGTTATTTCTGGGCGGTAATCGACAAGCGATCGCTCTCGGATTTTCTTCAATTGGCACCCTTATATTTCTAAAATTAGATAGCTCGTGGAATATCGAACGACAAAAAAATTTGCGACTAGCTCTATCAGCATGGCTAGTAGGTTTTTTATTCCATTCTAGCAGTTTTATTCTGATTGTCGTAACTATAATAGCTCATACGATCTGGAAAAAAAAGTTTTTATATATTCACAAAATAACTCTTTTTTATAATTTAATTACCATTCTAAACAAGGGTGAAAGCCCATTAGCTAGCTTAATAATTCCTATTTTGCAAGCAACAGGCTATCAGAGATTTTTAGAATATTTAGATGGTCAAGAATATCTAAATCCATCTTTGGATTATGGTTTTAGAGACTTACTGATTATACTATCAAATATTATATTACTTCTAATTGCAATTACTGCCAAAAAAGCAATTTTTAAAAACTTTATCGACAATAGCAGTAACTCTAAATATATCTTTGATATGGCTCTAAATATGACATCAATTTTTTATCTAATATTTCCGCTATTTTTAGGTATATCAAGAAATGCGTCAGGTAGATTTTTGGTATATGGGAGAATCTCCGAAGCAATTGTTTTTAGTCTAATTGCTGGAACGATCGCGATTAATAATAAAAGGATGTTATTCCCCTACCTCAGCTTTATTATATTATTTTCAATAGTTAAGGTATATTTCTCTTATATCTCCCCAACATTTTATCTTCCATACAAAAATATCTTATTTCCAGATTTAGTTTTATACTAACTATTTTTTTGACTTGCGTTCGCTATATCGATCGGTCAAATAATCTACCTCATCGCGCAATAGCACTGTGAACTTGTACAATTCCTCCATCACATCTACCACTCGATCGCGATAATCAGAATCTTTCATCGTGCCATCTTCATTAAATTGCTCGTAAGCTTTCGCCACAGAAGATTGATTGGGAATAGTAAACATCCGCATCCATCGCCCCAAAATTCGCAAAGTATTAACCGCATTAAATGATTGAGAACCACCGCTAACTTGCATCACAGCCAGTGTTCTACCCTGAGTTGGACGTACAGCACCGATCGTCAATGGAATCCAATCAATTTGATTTTTCATGATGCCAGAAATGTTACCATGCAATTCGGGACTAGACCATACTTGCCCTTCCGACCATAAGCTCAATTCTCTCAATTCTTGTACTTTGGGATGGGTATCTGGTACACTGCCATAAATTGGCAATTCGCGGGGGTCAAAAAATTTGACCTCGGCTCCAAACGATTGGATAATGCGCGCCGCTTCTTCGGCAACTAATCGGCTATAAGATCGATCGCGTAATGAACCATAGAGAAATAATATTTTGGGCGATTCTCCAGGGGAGAGGCTACGCCAACTATCTGTCTGTTTCATATTCATTTTATTAGTTGAGCAGTTTAGATAACGGCGGTTAAAACCGCTGCTATACAAACAAAACCTGCCTCCGCAGGTTCAAGATTTTAGTTTAAGGTTAACAGCCTCTTAGATTGAAAGTTTTGCTACCAATTTCTCGACGCGCTCTTGCACTTCACCTCTGACTCTAGCAAAGATTTCTGGCTGCTCGGCGGGATCGTCTAATTGCCAATCTTCAAATATCTCTTGTGTTACCCAATCTTCTGGTAAATTCACACCGCAACCGCAAAGCGAAATTACTGCATCAAAATCGGTAGGATTAAATTCGCTCAAAGCATTGGATGTTTGATTGCTAATATCGATACCGACATCCGACATCGCTTTAATCGCATGTGGATTGACTTGACTAGCTTCTAAACCAGAACTAGTAACGGTAATTTTACCCGCGCCTAGTTTTTTGGCAAAGCCTTCAGCCATTTGCGATCTGGCGGAATTTTTCTTGCAGACAAACATGACTCGTTTCATAAATTAGGCGATAGAGGTGAATTAAATGTCTATTTGCAGTCGCGAAAATCGAGGGATAACCAACGGTATACCCATCCGGCTAATTGTGCGCCGAGGATTGGTGCTACCCAGTATACCCAGTGATGTTGCCACAATCCGGCTACAAGGGCGGGTGCGAGCGAGCGAGCCGGATTCATACTCGCACCCGTGATTGGCCCCATTACAGCCGCTTCTACCATCACTGTGAGACCGATCGCCATGCCCGCAAACCCAATCGGCGCACGACGATCTAGTCCCGAGCCGAAGATGACGAACATCAGGATAAAAGTCAGTACTGTCTCCAGCATGAAAGCTTGGAGCCAATTACCTGCTAGAGGTAAGGTTGCGCCGAGATTGGCAACCAGCCCAAATGTCCCCCGCAGTAATCCCGAAGCGGCGATCGCCCCAACACATTGCGCCACAATATAGGGCACTACGCGCTCTCCAGGGAAAAAACCACTTCGCCAGAAGGCTAATGTGACAGCAGGGTTGAAATGGGCACCGCTGATATGTCCTAGGCTATAAATGAGTGCGGCTACTACCGCCCCAAATACGCTACTAATGCCTAAATGGGTAATAGCACCCTGACTGACACGATCGACGACAACTGCTCCCGTACCAATAAATACGAGAATGAATGTCCCCATCGCCTCTGCCACAATGTCTCGTGATATCTTCTGCACTAGAATTACCGATCGTGTGCAGCTCTATCATATCAAAAAAAATTGATATGTCAATTAAATAAGCTGCTGAAGACATACCCCCGACTTCTTAGAGAACTCGGGGGTATTGTGTCAAAGGTGCTTAGAACCCACATTCCGCACTTCAAAATTACCAGCGGTTAAAACCGCCGCTAGTGTTGCAAAACCCGCCTACGCGGGTTGGAAATCTCAGTACAGCTTCGGCGGACTTCGTATCACTAGCAGCGGTTTTAACCGCTGAATTATCC
>JANOPX010000166.1:0-5497 GCA_031422115.1 Chamaesiphon sp. VAR_4_metabat_408
GCCTCGCCCGCCCAAAATCACCAATGAAGAAATTTTGGCAGCAGCGCGGGAAGTTTTCTTAGCACAGGGGGAGAGTGGCTCTACGCTGGAGATTGCCGAAAAAGCGGGCATCTCGGAAGCGTCGATCTTTAAGCGATTTTCCACCAAGCAGGCGTTATTTCTGGCGGCGATCGGTATTTCCGAAACACCTCAGTATGTCAAGCTGTTGTCTAGTCAGACACCGATTGCCGAGATCCGATCGGAATTAACCGAAATCTGCACCCAGATGGCGGAATTTTATCAAGAGGTAATGCCACGAGTAATCATGATGATGACTCAAACCAAATCCTCTCTGCCGCCGCTGGTGCCGCCACCGCTCAGAGATAGTCATTTATTTGCTGGATACCTGGAACGCGCGATCGCTCAAGGTCTGCTCAAACCCTGTGATTCGATGACTGTTGCCCACGCGATCGTCGGTGCAGTTCAGAATTATTCTATGACTCAGACTATTGCCAATAAAATTCCCTTTCCGCTCCCGTTTGTCCTGCCCAAGCTGAAATCGGTTGAACCCCAGACGTTTGTGCATAATTTAATTGAGACAATGTTCGCAGGGATTGCGATCGATTAGATGGGTATTCTATGTCAGAAAGTGCAAATATTCATTAAATAGATAATGCTTGAAACCTAGCTGGTGGGCAGATATGGCGAGAATTGTCTAGATCCAGCTATTTTTTTAACTAATTAATAAGTAAGTACTTACAATATGGCGAGCAAGAACGATATGTTAATCGATAAACCTGTTACTCCCATCTCTGACCAGCCATCGCCAGTAGAACATATGGTAACTGAAGATCGGACAACCCGATCGGTCAGCCAGTCGCCAGCCAAACCGCCGTGGTTCAACTGGAAATTGCTCAAGTTTGCAGCAGTGCCGATCGTCTTCATCATGCTCGGACTGACGGGTTTGGGGCCGAAATTGAGAGAGTCGATCCGGGGTAATTCAGCAACTAAACCAATCACCCAGGTTGTCAGTCGTCAAACCGTGCCGACGAGTATTACGGCTAATGGGATTGTCAAGGCAGATCGATCGATTAACCTCAGCCCCAAAACTGCGGGAATCGTTAAATCATTGCTAGTCAAAGAAGGCGATCGGGTGCGGCAAGGTCAGCGGGTGGCGGTGATGGATGATTCCAGCTTGCGCGGTCAACTCGCTCAGTATCAGGGACAACTCTTGCAGCAGCAGGCAAACCTCCAACGATTACAAGCGGGCAATCGTCCTCAAGATATTGCCAAAGCTGAGGCTCAATTAGCCGAAGTTAGAGCCAATCTCCGACAATTACAAGCTGGAAGTCGCCCCCAAGATATCGCCAAAGCCGAGGCTCAATTAGCCGAAGTCAAAGCCAATCTCCAACAATTACAAGCGGGGAATCGTCCTCAAGAAGTCGCTCAGGCTGGAGCAAAATTAAAACAAGCCCAGGCAATACTCAACCAAAGAGCGGGCGATTGGGAACGGTATCAGCAACTGTACAAATCGGGGGCAGTTTCGGGGCAGATTTTGGAGCAAAAACGCGCCGATCGAGATGTCGCCCAAAATCAGGTATTCGAGGCGCAACAAGCCCTAGCTCTGCAACAGGCGGGAGCTAGACCAGAACAGATTGCCCAAGCCCAAGCTAAGGTCGATCGGGAAGTTCAAGCGGTTGCTGTGCTTAAAGCTGGGACTCGCAAGGAAGAAATCGCCCAGGCTCAGGCAAAAGTCGCTCAACAAGTTCAAGCGGTTGCTGTGCTTAAAGCTGGGACTCGTAAAGAAGAAATCGCCCAAGCTCAAGCCCAGGTGCAAGCAGCCCAGGGTGCATTGCAAACGATCCAGAATCAGATTCAGGAAACAGCAGTTGTTGCTCCTTTTGATGGGATTGTGTTGGAAAAATATGCTGATGTGGGGGCTTTTGTCAGTCCGTCAACAATGGGCGGTGGTAACGGTTCTGCGGCTTCCTCCTCGTCCCTGCTGAACTTGACTAGCGATCGCCAGCAAGTGGTCGTCAATCTGTCTGAATCCCAGATTGCCAAAGTTAAATTAGGTCAGTCGGTGATAATTAAGGCTGATGCCTTTCCTGGTCAACAGTTCGCGGGTAAAGTCGAGCAAATTGCCCCCCAAGCTAAAATCTCCCAAAATGTGACCAGCGTTGAGGTGCGAGTCTCCATAGGCTCGAATACAGTCACCAAATTAGCAGCGGGGATGAATGTAGAAGCTAATTTTGAGGTCGGTCGGTTGGAAAACGCCCTGTTTGTGCCCAATGCCGCTGTGGTCAGACAGGCGGAGGGCGCGGGGGTGTATGTGTTGGGTGAGGGGAATAAGTCGGTGTTTCGGCAAATTCAAACGGGTGCAACTGTCGGCAAGCAAACAGAGGTGAAGTCGGGGCTGCAAGGAGACGAACAGGTGTTACTGAGTCCGCCAGCCGAGCAAAAATCTGAGGGTATAGGGTTTCCACCCCGTCCGCCGCAGTAGATCTCATATTCCGCACGATTGAAATCGTCGCTGGTGTTGCAAAACCCGCCTACGCGGGTTAGAGATTGGAGTCCGCGCAGGCGGACTTTGCAACACTAGCAGCGGTTTCAACCGCTGACTAACCTAAGAATTTACAACTAAACATTATGGTTTTATTCAAACAGCGTTCCCATCGGGTTTCCAACTGGGAAATTACCGAGATGGCGATCGAAGCCCTATGGAGTAACAAACTTCGCAGTGCTTTGACGATGTTAGGCGTGATTATTGGGATTTCATCCACGATCGGGATTTCGTCGATCGGGCAAGGTGTCCAGAAATCCACCACCGATTCGATTAGGGGCTTGGGTACGGATGTGTTGCAAGTGATGGCTGGTGCCGCCAAGAATGCTGGTGTCAGTCAAAGCCAAGGTTCGGTAACGACATTGAATTGGGACGATGCGCGGGCGTTGGCGGAGCCTATCGGAACGATAATCGCCGCACAAGCACCTGGGGCGAAGATTGTAGCGGCTTTTTTGCAGCGGAATACTCAAGTAGTCTACGGCGAAAAGAATGCGTCTACGACGGTGTACGGTACCGATCTGAACTATTCATCAGCCCGAAATACTTTCCCGAAAACGGGGCGATTTTTCAATGCTGAAGAACTAAAATCGGCGGCATCAGTGGCCGTAATTGCCCCCACAGTTCAGAAGAATCTGTTTCCGGCTGATGTCGATCCGATTGGTGCCAAAATTCGGATTCAGGGCGAAATCTACGAAGTAATTGGGGTGATAGAAGTCAAAGGTGCCCAAGGCCCTCAAGATCGGGATGATGCGGTGTATGTGCCGCTAACGAGTATGTCAGCGCGAATTGTCGGCAATAATTCGCTGGCGGGGATTTCAATTAGTGGGATTTATATCAAAGGTAGCGACGAATCTCAGTTAGAAAATGTCAAGTTTCAAGTTACGAATATCCTCCGGTTGCGCCACAACATTGACGTACCTGAAAATGATGATTTCAAGGTGGTCAATCAAGCTGATATCCTCAAAACTTTTAATACTATTTTTGGGTTGTTGACGACTTTAATTATTGCGATCGCCGGAATTTCATTAGTTGTCGGTGGTGTTGGTATTGCTAATATTATGCTAGTTTCAGTGGTCGAACGAACGCGAGAGATTGGGATTCGCAAGGCACTCGGCGCAACCGATCGAGCGATCTTGCGGCAGTTTCTAATCGAGGCAGTGGTAATTTCGGTTGCTGGCGGATCGATCGGGATTATCTTAGGGATTAGCATTACGTTTATTTCGGCAACAGCGTTGAAATTTGCCTTTGTGATTTCGGGCAATGCGATCGCCACCGCATTTGGTTTATCGACGGCGGTGGGCTTAATTGCTGGTGTAATTCCCGCTAAAAATGCTGCAAAACTCGATCCGATCGTTGCTCTTAGGAGCGATTGAGAATGCTAGTTATCACAGATATCCACCTGGAGCAAAGTTAATGATTGAAATGAAAAACATCACCAAAACCTATCAACTCGGCGAAGTAGAAGTCCCAGTCCTCAAAGGCATCGATCTTCAAATTGCTGCGGGAGATTATGTCTCAATTATGGGGGCATCTGGATCGGGAAAATCAACATTAATGAATATTATTGGCCGTCTCGATCGACCGACAGATGGTGACTATTATTTAGAAGAACTAGATCTAACCACATTAGAAAAAGACGATCTAGCTTATATCCGCAATCAACGGATTGGATTTGTTTTTCAACAATTCAATCTATTACCGCGATCTACTGCCCTAGAAAATGTAATGTTGCCGATGATTTATGCAGGAATATCCAAAGCAGAGCGACGAGAACGCGCAACAGCAGCATTAATTAAAGTGGGATTAGGCGACAGGTTACTCAATCGTCCGAGCCAGCTCTCTGGTGGACAACAGCAGCGGGTAGCAATTGCTCGATCGCTAGTAAATCAGCCCGCACTCCTTCTCGCCGATGAACCGACTGGCGCATTAGATACCCACACAACTCATGATGTGATGGAGTTATTTACAGATCTCAATCATCAAGGCATTGCGATCGTAATTATTACCCACGAACCAGAAATTGCCGCCCAAACCCACCGCAAAATTGTGATGCAGGATGGTTTAATTATTGGCTGATGTTAGTCCCACAATTCCGAACAGCCCTCACCCCGCCAGATCCTTCGGCTCTGGCTCCCCTCTGTCTTGTCGTTTTTTTATTCGGGGGGAACCCTAGAAATAAAAACGCCGCTCCCAAGCTTGGGAGAGGGGTTGGGGGTGAGGGCAAAATCTATGCTTCATATCCCAATTCAACAACACCTAATTTCAACCAATTAAAAGGAGAATCATTCATGCGAATTGCAATTATTGCGATGGGAACTAGAGGCGATGTTCAACCTTATCTAGCTTTAGGTAAAGGATTAAAAGCCGCAGGTCACTCTGTCCGCCTGATTACCCATGAAAACTTTGAACAATTAGTCACATCCTACGGCTTAGAGTTTTGCCCAGCTAAAGGTAACGTTCAAGAAGTAATGGAATCGCCAGAACTCCGCGAACTATTGGAGCGCGGCAACTTTCTAGCAATTAATAAATACACATCAAAATTAGTTAAAGATATCTCAATTGATTGGGCACGGGATGGTTTAATCGCCTGTGAAGGCATGGATCTACTCATCGCTGGCGTAGGCGGATTGTACCTGGCGATCTCCCTCGCCGAGAAATTGCGGATTCCCTTCCTCCAAGCCTATATTTTCCCATTTACACCAACTAAAGCCTTCCCCGCAATCCTGCTACCCCAATCAATTGGCAAACTCGGCGGCACCGTCAATCGCTTATCCCACCATCTATTTCGCCAGATTATGTGGCAAGCGTCTCGACAGGCCGATCGAGCAGCACGGCAACAGGTGCTAAACTTACCACCAGCTCCATTTTTGGGGTCGTACAATTCACCAATCTTGCGTCAATATCCCACCCTCTACGGCTTTAGCCAATCGGTAATTCCCCAACCAGCCGATTGGC
>JANOPX010000167.1:0-7778 GCA_031422115.1 Chamaesiphon sp. VAR_4_metabat_408
AATCTACGCCCCGGCCCTTTATACAAATGTTTTTTGTTTTGCTGCTTTGGTTGATTTACCCCACCCCCGCCCTCCCCTTGTAACGGGGTGGGAGCAACCCCCCCCGTTGCAAGGGGGGGGTTGGGGGGGAAAACCCATCAAAACTAAACTCTAGCCGACTTGTGTATACACGGTAGCTCTAAGCCCTGGGGATAATCCAACCCCATCTACACAACCGCCCGAACTGGCATGAGAATCTCCTCATAGAGCCGTTCGATCCGATCGATGTTCCCGGTTAAGGTATAGCGTTCTACCACGCGCTCGCGGGCAGCCTTGCCCAAGATCTCGCGCCAATCCCCATGCTCTCGCAGCACTGGAAGTAGAGTGCGAAGTTGTCCCGATACACCTTGGGTATTAATTACTACTCCCGCACCATCAGATACAACTTCGGCATCTGCACCCGCATCAGTCGCCACACAAGCAGCACCACAAGCCATCGCCTCAAGCAGTGAGAGCGATAAACCCTCCACCAACGAGGGCAGAATAAACACATCCGCACCCCGCAAAATCTCGATGCGACGAGCATCATCTCGAATCGCCCCCAACCAGATTACTCCATGTTCGGTACTATAAAATTGTTCGAGATTGGCTTTGAGTGTACCATCACCAACCATTAGTAGCTTGCAACCATAGTCGCCCATATTGCAATGTTTCCAAGCTTTGAGCAGAGATTCAACATTTTTCTCCGTGGAGATGCGCCCCTGATAAACATAGATTTGGCGAGCATTAAACTCTGCTTTAATCTTGCTAATGCCCGGTGTATATTTTTGTTCATCAACACCATTGGGAATGATAATAATTCGATCGCGCGAAACACCCAACTTGACTAATAAATCTTGCTGTTCTTCACAAAAAATGATCGTTCGATCGTATTTTGCCAAAAAAGGTGCATAGAGCTGATATACCAACTGTTGAGTAGCTGAAGTTACATTCCGCGCCTTGCCATCATAGGGAGTATGAAACGTCGAAATCAACGGTACATTTAGCTCTTGACAGATCTCTGGCAATAAGAAATCCAGCGTTGACAAACTGAGCGAAGCATGGACGATATCTGGCTTGAGTCGCCGCAGAGAGCGTTCGACGATCTTCCTAGCTCTAATCGTGGGAATCGTAAATACTTGCGACTTATACAAAAATGGTAGAGGTACCTCATCACCATCAGTTTTGGAGTCAGCAAAATGCATAAAACTGACCTTATGCCCTCGATTAGTTAAGGCATTAGTAACTTCTCGACTGTAGGTGACATTACCACAAAAAGGCGTTTTCTTTCCCAACCAAGCAATGTGCATTTTTGTTAAATCGATCGGTGCTTGGCAAAATACCTAACATATAAACATTAAATATTTGCCAATCCCCAATATACCAGGAAAGATTACCCAGTCGATCGGATCTAAGAGCTAATCGCTGGGTATGATGCCACTTTTACTTTCCGTACAGGTAATTCGAGGGGAATAGTACCCAACACGCCAGTCCGAAAATCATTTAAAATCAGATGGGCTGTACGTTCTACATCACCGCGATACTTTTCATTCGCCAAATGATGGACGTATTCCGCACCGCTCAAAGTAGTAGGAATCTCTCCATATCTGGCATCAAACCCATCCAGATAACCCAATTCCTGGCACAATTCTACCAGAGCAGCGGCGATCGACTGGCGATCGTACCCAGCCTCACCAATATCATCGCAGATTGCCAGCTTAACAGCAGCCTCCTGATCGTTCAACCGCCCCGGAATAATCCCCGGCGCATCCAACAACTCCAACTGCTCGGAAATCCTCACCCACCGCAACTGTCGAGTCACCCCCGCCCGTCTAGCACTATCCACCACCCGCTTATTCACCAAGCGATTGATCAAAGCCGACTTACCCACATTCGGAAACCCAATTACCACCGCACGCACCGCACGCGGTAACATCCCTCGCGCTTTCCGCTTTTCATTAATCGCCACACCCACAGCCTGCGCCGCCTTGGAAATCGCCGCCACACCAGTACCCTGGTGAGCATTCGCAAAAAATGGCTGTTCCCCCCGCGCCACAAACCAATCGAGCCAACCTTCCCGCACGGAAGCCGGAATCATATCCACCCGATTGAGAATCAGCAACCTTTCCTTGCTCCCAATCCACGTCGCCAACAGCGGATGATAGGTAGCAAAAGGAATCCGTACATCCCGCACTTCCAGCACCACATCAACTTTTTTGAGTTGTTCCTGAAGTTGACGTTCGGCTTTGGCAATGTGCCCAGGGTACCATTGGATTGCAGGGGTAGTCATAATGAATGGTAAAGTTATTCAGTTATCAGTTTAACCGCTTGGCTCGAACTTAATTTGGCGATTACCTCCGGTAGGCTACGCCAACGTCTAATCGAGACAGACATCATGCTCATTAAAACGAACTACGAGGCATAATCATTGATGCGATCGATGATACTGACTATAAATTAGTTTTTTCTTTGTGCCCTCTGCGCTCTCTGCGCCTCTGCGGTTAAAAAAAATATCTCTGACATACAAGCATCAAAACAGATAGTTGTAAATATTTTAGCATTTCGATCGCAACTCGATCGATCCTGTCTGATACTAAAGGGTTGAGGTATTTACCTTCAGCTTCAATATAGTCAAGAAAATTTTATTAAAAATGACCCAGCAAACAGTAATAATTACCGGAGCCTCATCAGGGGTGGGATTATACGCAGCCAAAGCTCTCGCCCAAAAGGGTTGGCATGTAGTCATGGCTTGCCGAGACTTACCCAAAACCAAAACAGCCGCCCAAGCCTTGGGAATGTCCCCCGATAGCCATAGCATCATCCATATCGATTTAGGCTCCCTAGAGAGCGTACGGAAGTTCGTAGCAGACTTCCGCGCCACCGGAAAATCCCTCGATGCCCTAGTATGTAATGCAGCGGTATATCTACCCCTATTGAAGGAGCCACTGCGATCGCCAGAAGGCTACGAACTCACCGTCGCCACCAATCATTTCGGTCATTTCCTCCTGTGTAATCTCCTCCTAGAAGACTTAAAAGCATCATCCGCCTCAGATAAACGTTTAATCATTTTAGGCACCGTCACAGCCAATTCAAAAGAGCTAGGCGGCAAAATTCCCATCCCCGCACCAGCAGATTTGGGCGAACTTCAAGGCTTCGCCGCTGGATTCAAAGCACCAGTCACCATGATTGATGGCAAGCCATTTAAAGCAGGTAAAGCCTACAAAGATAGTAAACTATGCAATATGATGACTAGTCGAGAACAACACCGTCGTTACCACGAATCGACAGGCATCGTATTTAATACCCTCTATCCTGGCTGTGTCGCCGATAGCCCCCTATTCCGCAATAGCTATCCCCTATTCCAAAAAATCTTCCCCTGGTTTCAGAAGAATATTACAGGTGGCTACATAACTCAAGAACTAGCCGGAGAGCGAGTAGCCCAAGTAGTCGCCGATCCAGAATTCAAGCAATCGGGAGCACATTGGAGCTGGGGAAATCGCCAAACCCCAGGGCGCAAATCCTTCGTACAAGAATTGTCAGATAAAGCCAGCGATGACAAGGCTGAGAAAATGTGGGAGTTGAGCGAGAAATTAGTCGGATTGAGCTAGATACTTCCGCATTGCTGAATTGGAGAATGATGCGTAGATTTTGCCCTCACCCCCAACCCCTCTCCCAAGCTTGGGAGCGTCGTTTTTATTCCGGGGTTCCCCCGGAATAAAAAAACGACAAGACAGAGGGGAGCCAGAAGCCCAGGATCTGGCGGGGTGAGGGCAAATCATACCTGTATTCACCAACACCAATTATCGATCGATTTTCAGGAGTTAATAAAATCTCTCAAACTGGGCAAGATAAGTAGATAATTTTACATCTTACTACCAGTATATGAAAACAGCCTTGATTACTGGATTGACGGGGCAAGATGGATCCTATCTTGCCGAATTGCTATTGGGCAAAGGTTATCGGGTATGTGGATTGGTAAGACGATCGAGTGGTGGTAATCTAGATCGTATCAGTCATCTGAACGATCGAATTGAGATCCTATCAGGAGATTTACTCGATCAAACTTCCCTGATGGATGTAATTACGATCGCTCAACCAGACGAAATCTACAACCTGGCATCCCAAAGCTATATTCCCACATCCTGGACACAACCAGCCCTAACAGCCGAATATACCGCCCTCGGAGTATCTCGCCTCTTAGAAGCCATCCGCCGCTGTCAACCAGATGCCAGGTTTTACCAAGCCTCCAGTAGCGAAGTATTTGGTGCTCCCGATAGTGCCCCTCAAGACGAACGCAC
The DNA here is from genome assembly GCA_031422115.1 of Chamaesiphon sp. VAR_4_metabat_408. Classification (GTDB taxonomy): domain Bacteria; phylum Cyanobacteriota; class Cyanobacteriia; order Cyanobacteriales; family Chamaesiphonaceae; genus Chamaesiphon. The sequence continues at coordinate 4,317 of JANOPX010000167.1, forward strand.
AGCCTTTCGCCCTCGCAATCCCTACGGTGTTGCCAAAGCATACGCCCACTGGATGACAGCCAACTATCGTACTCAATATAATCTCTATGCCTGTTGCGGCATTACCTACACCCACGAATCACCCCGTCGCAGTGCCGAATTTGTGTTTCGTAAAATAACCCGCACCGCCGCTCAGATTAAGCTAGGATTAGCCTCGGAACTCAAATTGGGTAATCTTGATGCCAGACGTGATTGGTGCTATGCCAAAGATGCCGTAGCCGCCATGTGGCTAATGTTGCAACAGGAAGAGCCAGATGATTATATTATCGCCAGTGGTGAAACTCATTCAGTTCGAGAACTAGTTGAATGTGCGTTTAATTATGTTGGGTTAGATTGGCAAAAGTATGTAAAAGTCGATCCAACTTTTTATCGTGCTGATGAGCCAGTTCAATTAGTTGGTAATATTGATAAAATTCAGACGAAGTTAAACTGGCGATCGGAATACTCCTTCCGTCAATTGGTAGAATTAATGTTGGAGAGCGACTTACAGCAACTGAGTCAAGACGCGATCGATCCAAAAGTTAGACTGACATCTCAATTAAACTAACCTCAGTGCGGAGCGGTAATGCCTGGAGACTATTGGAGGTAATCCCCCACTCCAGCTTCAACAGTCGCTTGTAAATAATCTGCTGTAATTCCTAATCTACTCGCCCACTCAGTGATATAGCTATAATCCAAACTTTCTTGCTGAGTCTTCATAATACTCAAAACATCACGCCACTGTTTTTCCGATCGACTACTTTTGCCCCAAATTAGTTTATTAATGATTACATCTTCCGGTGAAGCAAAATAGACATCTTTCCCTGCACTTATCGGGATAGTTTTGCGGCGAGATAATTGAATTTGACCATATTCTGTCGAACTAGCAACCATCAAATCTGCACGAGAAATAGTTTCTATCTGCGTCACCTGAAAACTAGACATCCGATTAGCAATGACATCATCCAATCCCGATACATAAAAACCTGCGGTTTCAAATATAATGGCGATTTGGGGAAGATCGGCTAAGTCTATTGCTAGTACCACATCTAAATCTTGGGTTGTACGTGTTTCTCCATAAGCTACCGCCGCAACTCCTCCCGTCACATAATAATTAATTCCGTTGACTACAAATAGATCGTGTAATTCAGCCGCCAATTGAATCGAGTCCTGAATCCAAGTCATCTCTGTACCTGTTGGAATATACATTGAGGGACAGTATTCTTGTAGCCATGCGTGAGCTAATCTTTGCCCTAATTCTGATGTAGAAAGTTGGGGGAATCTCTGGCGATGAGCATTGAGGGATAATTGTCTTGCACTTCGCATCAGCGACGCTGCTTGCATTAGCCGCCGAGTGGGACTCCACCGCCGCAACAACTCAAATTGTAAGAGATCGGACTCAATCGAGCAATCGATCGATTGAGGGCGGTATCCAATGGGTGCTATGGGAAGAATGATTGGCTTCATAGGATAGCAATTGATTCAATTACTTTATTTTACCGCTATCCCTAGAAGGTTATAAACTTACACTAAAGCTAAGGTTGGGGCTTCAGTTAATTTAATCTCCGTAATTAGATTAGCACCAGATGACTCGATCGATCGAACATCTTCTAACTCTAATTTTATCCGCCCATGTAATTTTGATAACAATGCTTGCCATTGAATTGGAGCTAATTTACCAGTGAGAGCTATCTCCAAATGTTCGGTAACATCGATATCTGCACTCATCATGAGATTCATAGCGACACCCGATATCAGCATATTTGCAGATTCTAGATCTTCAACATTGCTAGTGTCGATTAGTAGTGTTGGTCGATCGAATTCCGAACTTTGAGCTAAGTTTTGACAAACAGTTGCAATCTCCTCACTCAATATCTCTTCATCTTGCGACCAATCAGGGAAGATAATCAAATTATGCTCACTCAATTGGAGATGACTTAAAGTTCGATCGATTAGGACAGATTTAACAATGTCACCCATTTTAGTCCAAGAGAACTGCTTCACTTGTTCTAAACCTGCCGCAATTAAAGCCGACCTTACTTGAGGCTTCTGCACTTCACAAAGAGCCTCTGCCATCCCATCAATATCATCATCAAATACATAGATAGCTGCTTCGCCAGCAACTTCAGGAATTGAAGCATTCGGACAAGTAATTACAGGACAACCACTAGCCATCGCTTCAACAATTGGTAAGCCAAATCCCTCATATTTAGAAGGGTACACTAGGGCAATAGCCCCTGAATAAGCAAGACTTAACTCAAAGTCGTCCATCCGCAAGTAATGTACATTGCTACCAAAGGTATATTGTCTGTACTCCTCACTCATGATGTGACCACCAGTAACAATAATATCAAACCCTGATTTTGCAGGAAGTCGAGCAAATGCTTGTAAGAACAATTCTGTATTCTTGTAGCCACCAGGTGAACCAATTATAAAATAAGGCTTGGCGATACCATATTTAGCCCGAAACTCAGCTAGATTAGTTGCACTTGCTTGTTTGAACACAGGTTGAACACCACAATAAGCGACGGTAACTGTACTAGCATCTATCTCTGGGTAAATTTCAACTAAATCTTGAGCTGTATGTTCGGAGATAGTTAGATAGGCAGATGCATGTTCGATCGCGTGTCGCTTTTCCTGCCACATCTGTTGATTGAGATCGAAGCCTAATACTTCAGGAATCATGTCATAGCCCATGAAAATGGAAGGAGTTTCTATGGGTGTGGTGTAGTAAGTGGAGATAAATAATTCTGCATCTAAATCATCACATACCTGCTGCAACATCTGGCGATCAGCATTAGTATTCCCGTAATCATAAGCTGGTATCTGGTGGTATCTAATTCCAGAAATTTTAGGTGCAGTTTCCGCACGATCTAGAACAATTAAATGCTCTGCAAAACCGTCATTAGCCCATTCTTCGAGCAAAGATTTCCAGACACGAGCGATCCCTGTATTATAAAGTTGAAAAAAGACAGCATCGATAGCAATTTGAGGAGAAGGTGTTTTCCAGACTGTATTTAATGATTTAGCTAAAATTGGCTGTAATTTTTCTGCTATCAACCGCTGTGAAAAATGTTTTTCGATACTCTTACGAGCCGCTGCTCCCATTTGTTGACATAAACTACGATCCAGCCATAATTTGATTATGTATTCAGCAAACTCAGTCGCATTACTAGCTATGAAACCATTAATACCATGCTCGATGGGAGCTGCTGCTGCTAAGTTTTTAAGTAAGACAACAGGCAATCCATGTGCCATTGCTTCTACAATTTTAACCTGTTGTCCAGTTCCGCCAATTAAGGGACAGACAGCAAATCCGCTCTGCGCGTAAAGTGCCGCTAGATCTGGAACGTAGCCACTGATTTCAATTCCTGGAACTGGTGTAAATTTCTTACCGCCATCCCCGATGATCTGAAGTTTAAAATCAGGAATATTTGATAAAAT
>JANOPX010000168.1:0-3176 GCA_031422115.1 Chamaesiphon sp. VAR_4_metabat_408
TCAAGAAGTATTGCGCGTCGAAGGCGGATTAGTTCGAGTCATCGAATTGATGCCTAATGGTGACTCCAAGCCAAAACTTGCCGAGCTGGGCAAGCTGTGGAAGCACTGGCAAAAACATGCGCGGATTGGCATTGCTCAGACCCTGGAAAAGATTTGCAATGGCTTGCTCAAAGAAGAGATTGTCACCGCCACCCAATTGATTGCACTGCTAGATGAAGCCCTGCGAACTGTGGGTCAAAAACAGTTTCTTAACTGTAACTATCTCACCCTCAGCCATACAGGGCCGACCCGCGAGCAAAATGAAGATGCTTGCTATCCACCCAGTGGCGACCCACTGTATCAGAATACTGGCTACGACCTCAGTCTGGCGATCGTCTGTGATGGAGTCGGTGGGCATCAAGGTGGTGAGGTAGCATCCAGTTTAGCGATCGATACCATTCATCGTCGAGTCAAAAGCGTACTTGATAAACCTGAAAATCGCTACCCCGACAGTATCGCGATCCAAATCGAGAACTCTACCTGCGTTGCCAACGACCTCATCAGTATGCGGAATGACAGCGAAAATCGTCAGGAACGCGAACGGATGGGCACGACAATGGTGATGAGCCTAATCTATGGTCATGAGGCTTACATCGCCCATATCGGCGATAGTCGCGTCTACCGGATTACCCGCACTGGTTGTCATCAAATGACCCTAGATGACGATCTCGCCACTAGAGAAGTCCGACTCAATGGCATCTTATATCGCCAAGCCCTAGGCATGAGCAGTTCGGGTTCTCTTTTTCAAGCCCTGGGGATGAATTCTTCGACTGCTCTACATCCAAATATTCGCCGAATGATCGTCGATGAGGAATGTATTTTCATGCTCTGTTCTGATGGTGTCAGCGATCGCGATCGAGTAGATCAGTACTGGCAAACCGAGATTCTCCCCGTCCTAGAGGGGAAGGTCGATCTGGCAACTGCTTGTCAACGCACGATCAACATGGCAAATACCCATAATGGTCACGACAACTCAACCGTAGCTCTCGTCCATTGTCAGGTCAAACAACCAGTTGAAGCCGGACAAAACACAGCCTCGGAGTTCCCGATCGATCGGGCTACGGCTGCATTAGCGCACTCAGACACCCTATTGCTGGCCAATCCTGAAACGAGTGGTAGTATCGATCGGCAACGAGTACGAACGATTGGCGAAAAAGCTAGTTCTAACAATAAAAAACCCCTATTATTAGGGGCGATCGGTCTAGTATTGTTAGCTACATTGGGTTCTGGTGGATGGTTGCTCACTCAGGGTAAGCCTAGTGTGCCAGCTTCTACGAGTGCTCCGAGGTAGGTAGGGAGGGCGATGGGGTGAAAGCGTAGGTTAACTGCCCTCACCCCCAACCCCTCTCCCAAGCTTGGGAGAGGGGAGCCAGAGCCGCAGGTGAGGGCGGGGTGAGGGCGGGTGAGGGTTCTTTCCGCAACTCCCCGCTCTTAGACTTTCAACAACTCCGCACCCTCAATCACCTTCGCTGACATAATCTTGTCGTCAGCTTTGAGTTGTCCGAGGACTTCTTTCCCTGAGGTTACATACCCAAACACGGTATAGCGTCCATCGAGGAGATTGCGTCCGGCGGGAGTAAGTTCTGGCTCGAACAGGAAGAAAAAGAATTGCGACGAACCGCCATTGGGATCGGCATCAGAGCGCGCCATTGCGACTGCACCATAGGAAGAGAATGGTAAAACTGGTTCCTCACGGAATCTGCCAGCATCTTCCATTGTGATGCCATACATTGGCTCTTTATCGCCCTTAACCATTACTTCTAGTGGTACAGCCCGATATTTTTTGGTTTTGGGATCGATGAAACCAACTTCATCCCCAGGTGGATCGCCGATTTGGAGTACATAGTCATTCTCGGCGCGGCTGAAAGTCATATCATTGTAAAAGCCGCGATTGACGAGATCGACGAAATTGCCTGCGGTTACTGGCGCGGTGTAGCCATCGACGATGATGCTAACATCGCCCTTGGTAGTCTTGAAGGCGATCGTCGCCCGACCTTCAAGCTGTGGAATATTGCTATACTCGGCTGGCACTGTATAGGGAAAACCCGTTACCATTGCAGCTTCAAGTACGCCAATTTTTGCCAGAGCCTGAGCGCGTTCGACTTGCACCTGGGGTTTGTTCTTTGCTTCTACAGAGATAGCTAGCGCATCGACACTAGTTTGAATTTCGTTAATTAGAGTTTGTGCTTTGGCTTGCTTGGCTTCAGGGACACTCTTAAGGATGTCCGCTTGCTTGGTTTTCAAGACGACAGCAGCCTTCTTGACATCACTAGTGATGGTGCCCCACTGCTTGCCGCGCAGGTGATTGGAAATATCCTCTAGACTATCCTGAAGATCCCGCACTGGTTTATTATCGATCGGCAGTGCATACCGCAAGATTGCCTGTCCGTCAGTAATCGCATTTCCCGAAGGTAATAAGGTTCCGGCGTTAACTCCCGTAGCTAGACTGAGCAATAGCATCGTAACTATCCCCGTTTGGAACCATTGTCGCCAGCGGCGCAGTGTGGGCTGGTTCCCCGCCCATACAACTGCGACAAGACAGCGACTAAGTATAGATTTTTGACCCGTTTGCATCTGGTAAAAATATTGATATAATCTCTCATCATTTTGCCACATCCCTGCCCCCGTCAGCTCTACGATTTTAGATCGCGCTCTCGATCTCTGAGTTTCGCCTACTTCAAATTGGCGGATTGCAAAGGTGTTGCTGTTGGGCAATCAGGATGGCGTGAGATCGATCGCGTGCCCCTAATTTGTGCAACATCGCATGGACATGGACTCTGACGGTTGCTGGAGCAATGTAGAGGCTTTCGGCGATATCTCGATCGATCTTGCCAGCGACAATCAGCGTGAGGATTTCCCGTTCGCGGTTGGTTAATGAAACTCCCTGTTGAGAGAGCCGTTCGCCCCCAGAATTAAGGATTGTCGAACGGCTTGCCGTCTGCGTCAGCAATCGAATTTCTGCGGTAGCAGTTCGATCCCACCAAGATGCCCCCGCCGCCACGGAGCGTACTGCCAGAATTAATAGCTCAGGCGCAATCCCCTTGAGACAATAGCCCTGAACACCAGCTTCAATCAGTCTGATAATTAAAGATTGCTCCGAATGCGAAGTCAACGCCAAGACGGGTAGCTGAGGCTGA
>JANOPX010000169.1:0-3980 GCA_031422115.1 Chamaesiphon sp. VAR_4_metabat_408
CAATCCCCACTAGTCGCCAACAAGTTACCATAGGTACATATAAAGTAATGCTAGTGGAATAACGATATGGTTCAGTCCCAATATTCAGGCGGCGGGGATAGCTACTACCGGACTCCACCCCCAGATTTACCCTCATTATTACTCAAAGAGCGGATTGTCTACATGGGAGGTCCCTTAGTCTCCTCTGATGACTACAAACGGCAGATGGGCTACGATCCGACCAAATTGTTGATCGCTCAATTGTTATATCTTCAATTTGACAATCCCGAAAAACCGATTTATTTCTATATCAATTCTACTGGGACATCTTGGTATACTGGCGACTCGATCGGCTTTGAAACCGAAGCCTTCGCGATTTGCGATACTTTGGGCTATATCAAGCCACCTGTGCATACGATTTGCATTGGACAAGCGATGGGCACAGCAGCGATGATCCTAGCCGCAGGAACCAAAGGTTGTCGGGCAAGCTTACCCCACGCAACGATCGTCCTCAATCAGCCGCGCAGTGGCGCACAGGGTCAAGCCAGCGATATTCAGATTCGGGCAAAAGAAGTCCTCGACAACAAAACTGCAATCTTGGACATCTTCGCTCATAGCACTGGACAACCAGCCGAGAAGATCGCCAAAGATACTGATCGGATGTTGTATATGACTCCGACCGAAGCCAAAGACTACGGCATCATCGATATCGTCCTCAATAGTGCCAAAGATCTACCAACCGCGATTCCTGCCTTGGTTTAAAAGGTATTTAGTCGGCGGATGGGTAAATATTTGAAAGTAGGTAGTAAGCCTGGAGCCTAGATGGTGGGCAGTGCCCACCCTACTTTTCTACTCTCCCAACTCCCAACTCCCAACTCCCAACCTCTTATGTCTATCGATCGAATCTTAAAAGTACCCTATAACCTCCCAGGAAGTTCTTATTGGCAGTGGGTCAATATTTACACGCGGATGAGCCAGGATCGGATCATTTTTCTCGATCGACCAATCACCGATGGATTGGCAAATAGTATGGTGTCATCGTTGCTCTACCTAGAGTCAGTCGATAATACCAAACCGATCTATCTATATATCAACTCCCTCGGCGATCCTGTCGCTGCGGGGATGGCGGGAAATGATGCGGGGATGATGTCAGTGATGGCTGGATTGGCAATCTATGACACGATCAAGCACATCAAATCCGAGGTATATACGATCTGTCTCGGTCAAGCAATGGGGATCGCCACACTGCTACTATCTGCGGGTACTCCAGGCAAACGTGCAAGTTTACCCCATGCCAATATCGGCTTGATGCCTGCTCGTGCTGGCACCAGAGGACAAGCCTCGGACATCATTATTAGTGCTGCCCAAATTTTGTCAAAAAAGACAGATATCATCGATGTCTTTTCCCAAACGACGGGTCAATCTCGCGAAAAAATTGAGCAAGACAGCGAGCGCATGTTCTATATGACAGCGCATGAAGCAAAAGAATATGGACTGATCGATCGAGTCTTGGAAAGCTCAAAGGAACTTCCGACACTGTAGATTTTTAGCCCATTCCAACTCTACTTGATTTGTTGCGTAGATCTTTACCCCACCCCAGCCCTCCCCTTGGAAAGGGGAGGGAGCCGGAAGCCCCCTTTCTAAGGGGGTTGGGGGTAAAAATCTACGGCGAAGTCTAATTAACTTCTGTATCTCCCAACTCCCCACTCCCAACTCCTAACTCCTATGTCAATCGGCGTACCCAGCGTTCCTTATCGTCTTCCTGGTAGTTCTAACGAGCAGTGGATTAATATCTACGATCGATTATTCCGCGAGCGGATTATCTTCATGTTTGAAGAAGTCGATGCAAATATGGCAAATGCGATCGTCGCATACATGCTGTATCTGGACTCCGAAGACTCCAGCAAACCAATTTATCTCTACATCAACTCTCCTGGCGGCGAGATCACTGCGGGGATGGCAATCTATGACACGATGCAACACATCAAGTCAGAAGTTGTAACTATCTGCGTTGGATTAGCGGCTTCGATGGGTGCATTTTTACTCGCTGCGGGGAGTCCTGGCAAGCGGTTGGCACTACCTCATGCGCGGATCATGATCCACCAACCCCTGGGTGGAACTGGTCGGATGCAGGCATCGGATATCCAAATTGAAGCCAAGCATATTCTAGAAACTCGGACTCTGCTCAATCAATTGATGGCTGATAAATCAGGTCAAACTCTGGCGCAAATCGAGAAGGATACCGATCGAGATAACTTCATGTCATCCCCAGAAGCGATGGCATACGGGCTAATCGATAAAGTTGTCGAGACTGCAAATGTTCGCTAACTTCAGTTGCAGTCTTTCTTCAGATTAAACGCAAACAATTAAATGATTGTCCCTGTCTTTGCTGCTAACACCATGCTAAAGGCAGGGATTTATAGTAGATAAAACCAGTTCATTACAACTACTATTGTGATTTTGAATCAGTTACAGTCTTTGATCAGACCAAAATATTCAATTTAGGTAAAATTAGTTACAGAAATATTTGTATTATTCAATCAATATATCAACTAGATTTGCTGCTTACTGCTATACTTGGCATTTACAAATGAATACATAGTTTGCTACTTTATTTGTAACTTGACAATTTACGACTATGACTTCAATCCAATCACATAAATTAAGATAAGTAGTACCTATTTATTAAAAACTTAGACGAATTGGATTGAAAATTCACAACAAATTTAAAGTTTAGTCACGAGTTAGGGGCATCAAGAGTCGAGCTTTTCCATGAGTCAGTTCCATCAACAATTTATTACATCAATAGTCGATCGATATGGTCTAGAGCTTGAGGATGAGCGCATCGACATTATTGTTGCGACTTGGATGAGCCAGTACGATCGAGGGTGGATTGTCAAAGCGATCGTTGAATCTCTTCATCGAGGACGCTACAAGATTAAGTCTGTTGATAGCATTCTCCGCGTTTGGCAGCGGGCTGGCAAGCCGTCTTACAATTTTCCGCCTGAATTCGAGCGCGAAATTCTGCAAGATTTGCCAACGATGGGCGAGCTAGCCGAAACTCAAATGTTACCAGTACCCCCACAATCAGAAGATCTCGATCGAGTGAGCCAATTTCCTGGGTTGAGTAGTGATCAGCTCAATCCAGAGGAATCTGCACCGTTTCCATATCACGATCGAGCAACTCCCCCGCTACAGCCTCCAATGATAGAGCGCGACTCAACATCACCACCACCAGAGATTAATAGTTCACCTAGTCTCAAACCACCACTAGTAGTAAGTTTTAATGGGGAAGATGATGATCTAAAACCACATCAGATTAATTCTCATCCTAAATTTCAACTATTTCACACACTTCGGGCGATTATCACGCCAAATAATCTTCCATCAACTAATCCTGATGACTTAGATCCGCCGTCCTACTCGACTGATCTTGCCTGAGTTTTTGAGTGTGGGGGGCTGGGAGAATTGTATTTCCTTTTCCGCTCGATAAAACCTACACAAATCTGGACAAGTCCACTTTTGATGTCTACTTCCTACTTCAACGCAGGCGATCGTTTCGGGATATTGACCGTTATTGTCGCGCATTTGCCGATCGAGCAGTCTGTCCACGACTACTTTAGCTGATTTAACGGCGGCTTCGATAGGGATGGATTGAGGATCTAAGGCGTGCATGTTCTTAGACATCGGGGTTGCGGATCGGGTCGCCACCTGGCCCTGGCAGGATGTATTCACCGCCTAGGGGCTTGCAAAAAAATAAGCTCCCATCTATTTTAGAGTAAGCTTTGCTTCAAGCTGCTAATGATTGAAAACTTAGTTGAATAAGGCTGATGCTTGATAACACCATCAAATCAACATTGATCGCAACGGATATCGCCTAAAAAAACTCAAAAAATCAAGCCCTTGAAAAAGATTCCCGAAACCGATGCGATTTTTGAGAATGTCTCTAAGCAGAATCAGGCATCAGATCGGAATTCTCAATCATTACGAATATCGATTGA
>JANOPX010000170.1:0-60989 GCA_031422115.1 Chamaesiphon sp. VAR_4_metabat_408
GGATTTTTAGCATAAACCCGCCCCTACGGTTGGTTGAAAAAATGCGTCATTGATTCGTCAATAGATCTGTAGGGGTAGGTTTATGCTAGTAATTGTCGATGCTATGTTCGATTTTAAACAAAACCTACCCTCCTCCACTAGGATCTAAAAAGATCTCAAATGGGTTCTATAAAATTGCATCCAATAATACGTCAGCCCCAAACCGTACCGCATCAGTACAGGGTAATCCTGTGGCGGTGGAGACTCGATCGATCTCAGCTCTCACTTCACGATCGGACAATTTACCACCATTGAGAGCGATCGCCACCACTGGTACAGTCCCAAATGCACCCGCACAGCCCGCTACCTGCTCGTACAAACGCACGACCTCGGCTAAAGGGGGAATTCTCACATCGGGACAATTCCGAATGGTTTCCTGGCCGATTTTGTGGAGTAAAATTAGTTTGGTCGGTTGGGAACCGCGTATTAAGGGTAAAGTTGCGGTGGAACCAGGGTGTAAAAGGGATCCTTGACCTTCGACTAATAGTAAGTCGTAATCATGACCATGACGCATCACGGCTTGTTCGATCGCTCCTGCGGCATAATCTACCCGTACGGCATCTAGAGCCACACCTTCACCGCTTATCATCATCCCTGCTTGCCCTGTGGCGATAAACTTGGACTTTACTCCCCGTCGATCGCAGGTACGTTGTAATTCTAGCGCGGCGGACATCTTGCCGATCGCCATATCTGTACCTACCATCAGTACTCGCTCGCAGGGTAAAGATTTCGCCGCACCAGTACCGATTTTCAATCCTTTGGGTTCTTGGCGCACATCCCAAATCCACTGCCCTGGTTGCAATAAGTCTACCAATTGAGGGTGATTTGCCAAGGGTGTATGTAGTCCATTGACGATCGATACTCCCGCCGATACAGCTTCGCGTAATTCATCAAACCAACTATCGGGAATTATCCCACCAGATGGAGCAATACCGATCGCTAGGACATCTGGCTGGAGGTTGAGAGCCGATGTTACCGAGTCTACGATGGGCACATTTCGATCGATTCCAGTCAATTCTGACAGGGATTGCCCAGCTACCGATCGATCGATCGCGCAGACTACCTGTGCTGGACTATACCGCAATAGTGTCAATCCCGTCTTCCCCTGAAGTCCGGTGATTCCTTCATGTAAAAGTATTGCGAGGCGGTGATGGGGTTTGAGCATAAGGAGGAGTCAGGGGTTAGGGGTCTGTAGGGGCGGGTTTATGAATCTAATGACGCTTCTAGCTAGAGATTCGTTCAAACCCGCCCTCCCCGCTAGCGAGGTAGGTGGCGTTTCAATCCAAAATCCTAAGACAAGACTAGATTATCCCGATGAACGACTGTTTCGTCGCTGACGTAGCCGAGTAGATCGACGATATCACTCGATCGATGGCCGCGCACGATATTTAGCTCCCTACTGCTATAGTTGACGATACCTCTGGCAATCTCTTTACCTTCAGCGTCGCACAACTCGATCGCATCGGTTGCCTCAAAATCGCCTTCTATACTGAGGATTCCCGCAGGCAATAGAGATTTACCACCCGTGCTAATCGCATTTACCGCACCAGCATCGAGATAAACCTTGCCTACTGCTACCAATCCGTGAGCAATCCAGCGTTTTCTGGCACTATCTGCCCGTAGCTGAGGTGTAAATTGGGTACCTAGTGGTTCGCCATGGAGAATCTTGCTAATATTCTGGGGAAATTGACCGTGAGTAATTGCGGTTCTCACCCCTGCGCTAGTTGCAATCCCAGCGGCGGCTATTTTGGTCATCATGCCCCCCGTTCCCCATTCGCTACCCGAACCACCGATTTGGATTTGGAGGGCGGTTAAATCCTCTAGTCGATCGATTTGGACGATCGGTTGAGCGTTGGGAAATTTGCGCGGATCGGCAGAGTATAGTCTATCTACATCTGTAAGTAGAAACAACCAGTCAGCATCAATCAGACTAGCTACTCGTGCGGAGAGCGTATCGTTATCCCCAAATTTTAGCTCGTCTACAGCAACGGTATCATTCTCATTGACGATCGGTACTACTCCCAAGCGCAATAGCTCTTGGAACGTATTGTACGCATTGATATAACTACTGCGTCTGTCCAAATCGCCCCTTGTCAATAGTACTTGTGCCACAGGTTGCTGGTATTCTCGAAATAAATCATCATATACCCGCATGATTATGCCTTGCCCTACCGCCGCTGCTGCTTGCTTGAGGGCGATGGTTTTTGGTCGCTCGGTCATTCCCAGCCTTGTTGCTCCAACTCCAACCGCCCCAGAAGATACCAACACAATTTGATAACCTTCGGCACGTAAATCGACAATTGTTTCAATCAGTGCGGCGATCGTCGATAAAGCCAATTTCCCATCGACACGAGTCAGACTCGACGTACCAACTTTTATAACTAGGGTCTGAGACATAGCAGGGATCGTGACAAAAATACTAGGGATCGAGGCTTTAGGCGATGAAGTCAGACTATTAAAGTTATGGAGAAATAGCGATTCCCAAAAATTTCAGAGCGTCACCTGCCTATAGTGGCAGCTAACGCTCTGAGGTTTTATATGGGTTTTATATTATGTTTAGGGTCTTTATATCGGCTGACCCCAGTTCCAACAAAATTAATAATGCCAGATTTTTTGAACATTCCCCAGTTCCTTAATAATTTATTTATATTTGGATTTATTATGGCGGTCATCAAGTAATCTTAATACTTTATTGTCGTATTGTCAAAGATATGCCTAGTGTTTTGGCGATCGCAAATTCGACTTGACGCAGCAACTGAAAACCAACCGTAGTCTCCTCGTCACTCATTGGCTCGATCAGGATACTAAACATTCCCATGCGGTTTCCAGCCAGTACATCGGTAAAAATTCGATCGCCCACCATCGCTACCCGTGCGGGATCTAGCTTCATCGCCTCCACTGCTTGGCGTAATCTCTTGCGGGAGGGTTTCGCTGCACTCAAAAAATATGGTAGCGATAGACTATCTGCGATCGCACTAATCCTACTCTGACTGGGATTATTTGTCACTAGCCACAATGGGACGATTTGCCTTATTTCTGCGATCCAGTCTCTCACTTCTGCTTGGATAATACTACTACCGATCGAGACGATCGTATCATCTACATCCAGCACCATTCCCTCTATCCGATGTCGAGCTAGTAATGCGGGTGTCAAATCTAATACCGAGCTACCTAGCACTAAGTCAGGCTGGAGGAGGGGGAAGAGGGGCATGTGGGGAGAGGGGTGGTAGGGTGGTAGGGTGGTAGGGTAGTAGGGTGGTAGGGTGATAGGGGGTTGGTGTTAGATTGAGTGAATAAGTACAAGTATTCAAAATATAGTTTATCTCTCCTACCCTCCTACCCTCCTACCCTCCTACCCTCCTACCCCCTCTCCCCCTCTCCCCTACTTCTTCCCAGCTTGACGCTGTTGGCGAATCAAATTAGTCGCGTTGACGTGCTCGGTGAGGGTTTTGCTAAAGACATGAGTGCCATCATATCTGGCGACAAAGAATAGTAGCTCTGTAGGATCGGGTTTGAGAGTGGCTTGGAGGCTACTCAAACCTGGGCTAGCGATCGGTCCTGGGGGAATACCTGTGTTAACGTAGGTATTATAGGGGTTTGGTACTTTGACTTGGGCGAAGGTGAGAGGTTTGTCGGCGGTTTGTTTGATTCCTAGTCCATATTCCACGGTAGGATCTGACTCTAGACGCATACCTTTGGCGAGTCTGGTGGTAAATACTCCAGCAATCAGGGGTCGCTCGACAGGGATTACGGCTTCTTTTTCGACTACACTAGCGAGACTCACCCACTGGAGGAGGGTATGTTTGGTTTGGACTTTTTTGTGTTCGGGTAATGCTGTTTGCTCGAATTGTTTGAGCATTTGCGTGACTACCCCTTTGGGTGTAATGCTGTCGCTGGGTACCCGATAGGTTTCTGGAAATAGGAATCCTTCTAAATGGGGCAATCCATCTGGCAACCAGGGAAATTTATCCTTGGGAATTTCTTTGGTGACAGCGATAAAATCAGCCGCTTTGAAAAAGCCTTCTTTCTCAAAGTATTCGCCCATCTGCTTAATATTCCAGCCCTCTTTAATTGTAAATCCACTTTGGATCACTTTACCACCAAAAATCTGGTCGGCGACTGCGGGCATGGATTGATTGGGCAATACCAGATATGTTCCGGTTTTGAGAGAACCTTTGCCTTGTTTTTCTTGCAAAGATGTCCACAGTTTCCAGGCGAATTGGGATTTGATAACCCCTTTGGCTTCCAATTCTTGCCCGATAGCTTGAGCTGATGCGCCAGGTTTGACTTCGATTTGGATTCCCTTGGCATTGGCATCGCTGGATGCTGCGGCGGTTGAGCCATTCCACCAAGATACCCCGATGAGGCTACTCATGGTTATCAGCACGGCAGGTGCGGATATTAATAACCATTTTGGAGTGGTTTTAAGTAATTTCAATAGTAATTCTCCCTTTCTAGATTTCATCTAGCAGCATGTCTTCTAACAATGGCTGAATGCGTTCGGCTTCTTCTGGGGAAAGCAGCGAAACATTATCTTTTTCATCGGTGATACCGAAGAATAATAATGGATCTACAGGGGTGCAAATCGCATACTCTTGCTCTTCATTATAAAACCGTGCCAGAATCTGAAACTCTTCTGGTTCCAAGCTTTCGTCTTCTTCGTCGAGTTCGATTGTCACCACTTCATTAGGATCTAATGGTGGTAATTCGCCCACAGCACTGAGGGTAAAAGCAGTCCGTTTGAGGGTCAAGTTTTGTTCGGAGAGAACTGCATTGGCATCGGGAAAAATCAGATCGATTTCTTCATCTTCTTCGACGGCAACTAGTTCGGCCATTTCGTCATCTTCATTCCAAGCAAAGATTTCAATTGGTGCATCTACTGGCAATAACAGCAAGTAAATCTTACCCTCAAGTTCGAGTTCGCGTTCGATGTAGCAAGCGAGGTTCCGCCCAGTTTCATCGGTGAGTGTTACCAACTCAGCATCATCAAAATCTTCGGTCTGGGGTGATGAGGACATGGAAAATATCTGTGGTTAGTAAGTAATATTCGACCTGTAGCAACTGATGTGAGATCGAAAGACCCTGAGAGTCACCCTTTACAATACCATAATTGAGTCGCTGTTTTGACATCATATCGGCAATTTTACTTGGATAGATCGGCTAATTTGCTATATCTGTGGCTAGATTTATCGCCATAAAATATTTATCCCATGTTGGCAATTGCCAGCCTGAGCCAGTCTTCGATATTGGAGCTTTTGGAGATTAAACTATCTTTGGCGATCGCTTGCAAGGCGACATAAATTTCATCATTTGTATATCCCAAAGCTAATAAAGTCATTTCTACTTCTGCTTGGAGGCTAGGGTTCAAACTTGTCATCGGTAAAGACTCGCTCAAACCTGCTGCAACGCGCCATTGTCCGAGTTTTGTTCGCAATTCGAGTGCTAGGCGTTCGGCAGTCTTTTTGCCCACTCCTGGAGCCGTAGAGAGTCGCTGGATATTGCTGGTGACGATCGCTTGCACGGTATCTACCAATCCTAGTTTATCCAATAAGGCGATCGCCAAGCTAGCCCCTACCCCACTCACGCTCACCAGTTGTCGAAATAAGTCTCGCTCGGCGGCGGAACTAAATCCATACAGTGACATACTATCTTCCCGAATTTGCTGGTGGGTAAATACCTGAATTTCCGCCCCCATCGCCACATCGATTATCATCCGCTGGGGAATCTGCAATTCATACCCTACCTGATTTACATCCAATATTAAGATGGTTTTGGTGCTTGTGGGAGTCTGAATTTGAACGGCGATGCCTTTGAGGTAGCTAATCATTGGGGGGTTGGGAGTTGGGGGTTGGGAGTTGGGAGTTGGGAGTGCCGATCGAAAGCGATCGACAGATTCTTAGTTTAGAATAGTATTAAGGGATCTGCTTAATTGAAGCGTGACTCATCGTTTTGCAAAAAATACTTATCCCCTATCCTCCGAACTCCCAAATTCCAACTCCCAACTCCCAACTTCCCATTGCTCACCAATTCCTATAAAACCGATGAAAGAAATTGTTAGCACAGTCAAGAGTCAAGTTTTGATTATAGGTACGTTAGTTGCAATTATGTGGGGAATCGAGATTCTCGATGTGAGTGTGTTTAGAAACGGACTAGATAGTTTTGGTATTTTACCGCGCAATCCGATCGGTTTGAGAGGAATTTTATTCGCGCCGTTTCTACATGGTGGTTTTGCTCACTTGCAGGCGAATACTATTCCGTTTGCAATTCTCGGTTGGTTGATCCTATCAGAAGGTATCGCTCATTTTGCGAGCGTCTCAATTATTTGTATGGTAGTGGGTGGTTTTGGTACCTGGATGTTCGGTACTACTGCTTTTCATATTGGGGCGAGTGGAGTCATATTTGGCTATTTGGGATTTTTGTTAGCCCGGTGGTATTTCGATCGTAGTGTCCGTTCTGCTATGATTGCTTTGGTTGTCGGTTCTACATATGGTACTGTCCTATGGGGTGTTTTACCATCCATGCCTGGAGTATCTTGGGAAGGTCATTTGTTTGGCTTTTTAGGTGGTATCATAGCAGCTCGATCGATCTCCAAAAATGCTATCGGTTAAAGATTGAGTTGGCGGTTTTAACCGCCAACTAACCAAACTACCCCCTATTCCTAGATGAAATTAGTTGCGATCGATTTTGAGACAGCCAATCGCGATGCTAATAGTGCTTGTGCAATTGGCGTTGTCTCGGTAGAAAATAACACTATTACCAAAGAAGAATACTTCCTGATTCGTCCCCCATCCTCGTACTTTGAATTTACCTACGTTCATGGTTTGAGCTGGCGGGATGTGGCTAAAGCGGGAGACTTTCAACAAGTTTGGACACAAATTGCCGAGACGATCGAATCTGCCGATTATTTAGTCGCCCACAATGCTAGATTCGATCGCAAAGTACTATATGCTTGTTGCGATTTTCACGGCATCCCCTACCCCAAACAAGAGTTTCTTTGTACTGTTGATATCGCCCGTAAGACTTGGAATATTCGCCCCACCAAACTATCTGATGTTTGTCGGCACTTTGATATTCCCCTCGTACACCACCAAGCTCTATCTGATGCGCGTGCTTGCGCTCAAATTGCCATCTTGAGTAATCGAGCTTAGGAGTCGATCGATCCGTTGGCGTAGCCGCCGCTTTGCGGAATCGATGCTGATAAATTGGATTATTAAGTTAATTTTAGGTTGTTCAATCTATTTCAATATCGTATTTATCCAAAAGTCCTGCTATACCAGATTGCGAAAATTTGGCTTGCTTGATGCGATTTAATTCTGGATCGATCGAATAGTTAAAAGCTGTCCGAAAATCAGCTCTTTCGATATTTGTATTTTTGAATATTGCTTCAGTCAATTCACAGTTATCAAAAATACATAGGCTTAGATCGGATTGGGTAAAGTCTACCTCTTGTAGATTAGAGTTTTTAAATATCGTTTTTTTGAGTTTCGATCGATTAAATGAAGCTCGATCGAGTGTACAACCCTCAAAATAAACTGCAAATCCAAATTCATTGCAGTTCTCAAAATCAATTCCTAACATTTTGCAGTCTTTAAATTTTACATCTCTCAAGGCTGTTTCTGCCAGCTTTACTAAGCTGAGATTGCAACGTAAAAATTCACATTCTGAAAAAATAGTATCTGGCAAATCTAATTTTGACAGATCGCAGCTTATAAAAGTGCAATGCTCGTATTCACCCTGCTCAAGAGATGTTTGGGTAAAATCTATTTTGTCAAAAGTTTTTTCTTCCATAAATACTTGTTTCATATCTGACAAGGAACGTATTACTATTGAGTTGAAAATATGTTGTTCATTTTGATAAGCATATTGTCAGCGCGACCGTCGATCGAGGCGTATATTTTAGTATAGGCGAGTTGTACCCTTTCTTGAAAAGTATGCCGTTAATTCTGCCACTAGCTTGGAATGTCACCGATACAGTCGTTCCTGAACGATCCCTGCTAAAATATCAATATCCAAGCAACCCCAGCCATGAGCTACTGCATCAACCCCGTATGTCCCGCACCAGCAAGAAATAGTCCTACCACAAACTTTTGTATATCTTGCGGCAAAAAGATTCTCCTCAAAGATCGTTATCGCGCCGAAAAACTATTAGGGCAAGGTGGATTTGGCAAAACATTTAAAGCAGTTGATGAAGACCAACCCCGCAAACCAACATGCGTCATCAAACAATTTTCTTTTCAAAGTAACAACCCTAAACATCGAGAGATGGCTCTCAAACTTTTCTATGAAGAAGCGCAGCATTTAGAAGCCTTAGGCAAACACGACCAAATTCCCGAACTTCTCGCCTATTTTGATATCGAAGGCGAACCTTATTTAGTCCAACAATTTATCGATGGGCAAGATTTAGAACAAGAATTAGAGACATCTGGTACATTTAATCAAACTCAGATCCGCGAACTATTAGAATCATTACTTCCAGTTTTAGACTTTTTACACAACCAGTCAATTCCGATTATCCATCGAGATATCAAACCAGCAAATATTATTCGCCGAAAGATCGATGGGCAACTAATATTAGTAGATTTTGGTGCAGCAAAACAAGCGACTCAAACTATCCTCGCACAAACTGGAACTATAATTGGTAGTCCAGAATATACAGCGATCGAACAAGCTAGAGGTAAACCAGTATTTGCCAGCGATATCTATAGTTTAGGCATAACATGTATCCATCTGCTCACCAATATTTCACCCTTCGATTTATTCGACATGAATCGTGATGCTTGGGTGTGGCGTGATTATTTAGTCGATAATCCAGTCGATGAGAAACTAGCTAAAGTCTTGGACAAAACGATCGCTAATGGGTTGCCTCAGCGATATCGATCGGCAGCAGAAGTCCTCACAGCATTGAGAAATCGTCAAATAATTTCACCCCTTAATGGTGTTCTAGAATATCCGCAGAATACTGTAACCAAATCAGCAAAAATAGCTCATCTCATCAATAATCATCCCCAGCTTCAATCCTTTAAATTTGAAACCGCTAATTTAACTATCGGTACAGCATTTTGGGGTGGCGCGAAAGTAATAATCAAAAAATCGCCAGGGACAGCTTATCAATTTGTCGAAGATTTGGGCAATAAGCTAAAATTAGAAATGGTTAGTATCCCCGCAGGGATATTCCTCATGGGCGCACCTAGTTTAGAAGAAGGGAGTAGTGATGCTCAAAGACCCCAACATCGAGTGAGACTACCATCATTTTATCTGGGAAAATATCCAATTACTCAATCGCAGTATCAAGCGGTTATGGGTAATAATCCAGCATATTTTAAAGGTGAAAATTCACCCATAGAAACTGTCTCTTGGCATGATGCCGTAGAATTTTGCGAGAAATTGTCACAGCGCACAGGCAAACAATATCGACTACCCTCAGAATCTGAATGGGAATATGCTTGTCGAGGAAGAACAACCACACCATTTCACTTTGGCGAAACAATTAGCTCAGAAGTAGTCAACTATCAAACCGAACAAACAACCCCTGTCGGCAGTTTTCCCGCCAACAATTATGGATTATATGACATGCACGGAAATATCATGGAATGGTGTGCAGATAAATATCATGGGAGCTATGTAGATGCCCCTACAGATGGCAGTGCTTGGAATAACGATCGTAAACCAGCCTATGTCTTGCGGGGTGGTTCATGGTACAGCAAATCGAGCTATTGTCGCAGTGCAGCTCGTTCTTATTATACTCCCGATTATCGCTGTGCTTACTTTGGTTTTCGGGTAGTCTGTAGTGTTATGACTACCTAGATCGATCTCAAAAGCAAGATCTAAGGATTGCATCAAATAAATAATGTTCGATCGACATGAAATAATTGACTTAACGACTCAGCCATCGATCGATCGATCTGAATGTTACCACCAAGTATATCTTCAACTATAGATTTAGAACCAAAAACATCTACTAATTCAGATGACTGCATACCTCTTTGCTCCATCAGAAACAACAGCATCGACAATGGATTGGTTGCCTGTGGTGGTTGATAAAAGTCTCGTTCAAATTTTTCAATCAAAACAATCATTAGTTCATAAAGCTCTTGCTGTTCGGGAGTGCGGCTACCCAAGTGCATCAACTTCTCAACCATTATTAGAGCTTGCTCATTTTCAGCTTCTGTTTTTATTAGTTTAGGTTGATATTCAGATAATAAATTCCTGTATAAAATAGGATTAAAAGTAAGAGTCATTTTTCCATTGCTCCTTATCATATTCTGAGTGAGTAAGAATATATTTAATATAAATGAGCTGCTGCTCATAATCGATACTTACGATTAACCGATAATTATTCCCTTTAATATTAAATACTGTAAAATTACCAACAGCTTCCGCTTTTGGAAAAGTCTCTTGAACTTCGATTAGATTTTCCCATGTCGCTTTTGAAGCAACTTTGTACCAATTATCCAAAACATCTCGGATATCTCCATGTTTGTCTGCATACTCTCGCAGTCGGCGATAACTGATAACGTGCATTAACGGTTGTTGCTTGGCTACCATTCTATTCTAATCGACTGTACACCCAGCGGATAGCCTACGGGCGAGAGTCTACAAATCCCCCAGGATTGCTAAGATAAGAGTATAGTCAGCATAGGTTCGCAAAGTTCATGCAAGCAGAATACCGCCAGCGTCGGGAACAGTTAATGGCAAAGATTGGGAGTGGTACCGCGATTTTTGGTAGCTCACCAATGGCGGTGATGCACAATGATGTGGAATATACCTATCGTCAAGAGAGTGACTTCTACTATCTGACTGGTTTCAACGAACCCAATGCTGTCATCGTACTCGCACCTCATCACCCCGAACACAAGTTTATCTTGTTCGTGCAACCCAAGGAGCGGGAGAAGGAAATTTGGACGGGATATCGGGTGGGTGTGGATGATGCCAAAGCGAAGTATGGCGCAGACGAAGCCTATACGATTAGCGAACTCGATGAGAAGCTCCCCCAGTATCTAGAGAAGGGCGACAGGATTTATTATCATATGGGGCGCGACGAGAAGCTCAATGGCAAAGTCATTACCCATTGGCAACGAATGCTCCGTTCCTATGGTAAACGAGGTACGGGGCCTGTGGCGATCGAAGATCCATTCCTCACCCTCCATCCCCTCCGCATGGTAAAAAGTCCCGCCGAATTGGATTTGATGCGAAAAGCGGCGGATATTGCAGCTCTGGCTCACAACCACGCGCGGAAATTTGCCAAGCCAGGAATTAATGAATCCCAAATCGAAGCCGAAATCGAATATATCTTCCGCAAAAATGGCGCGATGGGTATTGCATATCCATCAATTGTGGCGGCTGGTGCGAATGCTTGTGTCTTGCACTATATCGAAAATAATAGCGAGCTAAAAGATGGTGACTTGCTACTTATCGATGCGGGTTGCGCTTGTGGTTATTACAATTCCGATGTTACCCGCACTTTCCCCGTCAATGGCAAGTTTACCAGCGAGCAGAAAATCATCTATGAGCTAGTTCTAGACGCTCAGATGGCTTCGATCGAGCAAGTCAAGCCTGGAACTACCTGGAAAGACTTTCACCATACCTCTGTCCAGATTATCACAGAAGGTCTAGTCAATCTCGAACTACTAACTGGTGATGTAGAAACCCTCATTACCGAAGAGAAATACAAGAACTTCTATATGCACGGTACCGGGCACTGGTTGGGATTAGATGTTCATGATGCCGGAATTTATATGCACGGTGCCGAGACATGGTATCAGTTCCAACCAGGAAATGTCATCACTGTCGAACCAGGGATTTATATTTCTCCAGATATCCAAGCCGCCGAAGGACAACCAACAATTGATGATTGTTGGAAAGGAATTGGGGTGAGAATCGAAGACGATGTACTTGTCACGGCTACTGGTAATGAAGTATTAACCGCTGGCGTACCCAAATTTGTCGAAGATATCGAATGGGCTTAGGCATGACAACAACTAACCTTGATAAATACAATCATATATTAGTAGTCGATCTTGAAGCTACCTGTTGCGATATGAAAAGTATCCCCCGCCATCAGATGGAAACCATCGAAATTGGTGCAGTAATGGTAGTTAGAGAAACCCTTGAAGTTGTCGATGAATTTCAAACTTTTATCAAACCTATGCGGCATCCAATTCTCACCAATTTTTGTTTAGAATTAACTTCGATTATTCAAGCCCAAGTCGATACAGCTCCAGATTTTGGCACGGCGATGTCTAGATGGCAAACTTGGCTCTCAAAATTTGACAATGCTATATTTGGCTCTTGGGGTGAATACGATCGAACCCAATTTTTTCAAGACAGTAAACACCATCAAATCGATCTACCTTATCCTGTTTCTAGCAACCATATTAATCTCAAAGAAATTTTCAGCACCGCTCAAGGTTTGCCCAAACGTTATGGGATGGCGCAAGCTCTAGATTTAGCAAATATTCCTCTCACTGGTACTCACCATCGAGGTATAGATGATGCTCGAAATATCACCAAACTTTTGCCCTATATTTTGGGTCGAAAGATGGTTTAGTTTTGATAAAATGTCTGCTATTTTTTATGGCGTTGCTGAATACCTGTACGATCCTAAATCCCTTGCCCTCACCCCGCCCTCGCCTCTGGCTCTGGCTCCCCTCTCCCAAGCTTGGGAGTGGGGTTGGGGGTGAGGGCAAGGGATTAAAGGCTACAAAATGAACTGATATGAACACGCTCTAAGTTCATACCTCAATCCAAAATCCGTCTTGACTGAAACACATTGCTAGGCGGGTCACCCGCCCAGCGCGGAGGGAACCGTCTAGCGACACGTCGTGCCTAAGGCAGGCTATCGCCAACGCTCCGCAATGCCAAAGGCAAGGCTAACGCCAACGCCTACCGCGTGATTTCAGTCGCAAAATCCAAAATCCAAAATCCCTTGTGTCAAAATTACCAACCAATCTCGAAGAATCGATCGCATTAGCCCAAACCGCCGTCTTAGCGGCAATTGCTGATGGGCATCAACGTATTACCGTAGAAATTCTCATTCCCGAACTGAAATCTTTAGATTTGGCTCGACAATTCATCGAGCCTTTTACCGATCGAGGTAACACTCTCAAGGTATTATTTGCTGATACTGGAGCCGCCGCTCTAGCCAAGCGAGATTGGACGGATATCAATTTCAAAATTAACGATCTGGGTACTAGTCGATCGCCAGTAACTGATAAAATTCAAGATACTGATGAGTTATTTATTGCGATCGAACCTTCGGCAATTGAAGTCGAACAAATGGAGAAATTGTGTATTGAAGCTGGCGATCGTCCGGTGATAATATTCTTACCAAAACTGGAAGATGCCTCAATTGTCGGGATCGGTTATGCCGCTCGTCAATTGCGCGACAGATTCATCTCCACCCTCCATTCTGCCTACTATATCAAACCCCTGGAAGAAACAGCCATCTACCGCTGTTATCCGGGGCTGTGGCAGGTCTGGTTGGAAGAAAATGATGATTACACCCTCCTCGCCGAACGTCCCCAGAAACCCGTCGGTGATGACTTAGATGAGATCCTCGCGCGATCGACTCCAACAGATTCAGAAGGTACATCTACACCCTCTAAATCGATCGGTATTTTTGCCAGTTTGAGTCGATTTATGCGTACTTTAAGTAAAGGATAGAGGTGGTAAGGGTCTGTAGGGGCGGGTTTATGAAATCAATGACGATCTTACTAGAGATTCATTCAAAACCCGCCCTCCTCACTAGGGATGTAGCTAGCAATATAAGTGTAAATTTCAATCCAAAATCCAAAATCCCTAACTACTAGATTGAATGCCGCGCAATTCCATTTGTTCCATAAAGAACTCTTCTAGAGATGCGCGTCCTTCTTTGAGCGAGATTAATTCCGCATTTAATAATCTCAGAGTTGCCATAAATTCCTGGGGTTCGCCGTGAAGTTGCCCATACCAACTTTCATTGCGATAGCCCATATTTGTCAACCACCGATTGAGGACTTCTGGGTCGCCACCACGTCCAGAAACATAGTAAGATCGATCCGTAGTGGTATTGCGCGGATTTGCCAGCAGTTCTTCCAAAGTACCGCAAGAAATTAGTTCGCCTTGGGCAAGAATACCAACGCGATTGCAGATTTGTTCGACTTCACTAAGTACGTGACTATTAAAAAAGACAGTTTTACCCGCATCGCCGAGGGAAATAATGATATCACGCATCTGTTTTCGCCCCAAAGGATCGAGTCCTGACATGGGTTCGTCGAGGAATACGAGTTCGGGGTCATTAATCAGTGCTTGCGCCATGCCTACCCGCTGTACCATGCCTTTGGAGTACTGACGGAGTTGCTTCTTTTTGGCGGCGGATTGAGCCAAACCGACTTGTTCTAGTAATGCGGGAATCCGTTTTCTTTGTACCGATCGCGGGATTTCAAATAGTCCTGCTGTATACTCTAGGAGTTCCCAACCTGTGAGAAAATCGTAGAAGTAAGGATTTTCAGGTAAATAGCCAATCTTCTTTTTGATCGATCGATCGCCAATCGGTTTACCGAGTAATAGTCCCCTACCACCAGAGGGTTTGACGATGCCTAGTAATGTTTTGAGTAAGGTTGTTTTGCCCGCACCATTCAAGCCCAATAGCCCAAATGTCTCACCTTTATAAACTTGAAGGGTACAGGCTTTGAGAGATTCAACTTTTTGATTCAGCCAAAATCCAGTATTATAAACTTTGCGTAAATTGTCGGTTTCGATCGCTAGTTCGATCGCGTCTACTTTTTGGGTGAAAACTGGATACTCAGTTAATACTGTCATAAATTCAGGGGTCAGGGATGAGAGATCGGGGGTGAAAGATAAAATTAATACTTAGCTATTATTGCTCCACCAGTGGGCAAAATCGGTCATAATCTTTTGATGGATCAAGCCTAATGGACGTTCCGATTTGGCAATGGGTGAATAAGCATACCCAGCCTGAATTTGCTCTAGGCTAATCAAGCCCAAATCCCAGCCTTCGGTGAGGACTAATCGATCGATCTCGACAGTCAAAGGCTCATAAAATATATGTCTGATAATTCGCTCGTCACTATAGCAGGCAAATTTCTGGGGATTAGTTAGCTCGTAACCAATTTCTTCCATTATTTCCCGCCTAACGGCAATTTCGGGAGTTTCACCCGCTTCCATATGCCCACCAAATAAACCCCACAAGCCGGGATAGAGGATAGTAGGAATGTCATCTCGCAATTGCATCAAAAACTTGCCATCACGGGGTAGGATGGCGATCGCGACTTCAACTGGTAAACTACTTATCATGAGAATGTGTCATGCTCCGAAAAACGAGGTGGGAATACGATTAATAAGCCCAATCCTACCAAAAAACCAATGGCGAACCCAGATAAATGACCGACAATACTAGTATGCCCATTGACGAGATCGAATGCTAACTGGAAGCCAACCCCAAATAGTACTCCTCGAAATTCCTTCGCGGCGGATTTGGATTTGCCTTTGTGCCAACCCAGTAAGTGAATTGCACCCATCACGCCGAATATCCCCATAATTGCTCCCGATGCGCCAACAGTCACAGGTGGCTTGAGCGACTGTAAATCGATATAAGTAATCGTCAACATCGAACCCAACCCACAAATAACATAGAGTAGGGTAAATCTAAATGTACCGAGACTATCCTCGACAAATTTACCCAACCACATCAGCGCGAGCATATTCATCAACAGGTGCAAAATCCCCAGATGGATAAAATTGGCAGTAATCACCCGCCACCATTCGCCAGCCATCACTTGCGGCGCAAATAATCCACCCAATTCAATCAAGCTCATCTTGGGCTGGCTAGGGGACTTCCAGAATATTTCAGCACCGAAAATCAGCACGTTAATCGCAATTAAGAAATTTGTCACTTACTACCCCCAGATTGAGCAACTTCACCAGTTCTATCGTAGCTTATTCAATGGCAGCAATTGCGTCAAGCATCTGTTGGAACATGGGGTTTGCCTGTTGCAATGGCGCATGTGTCTCATTTGCATCGCTCGCATGAATAGGGTCTTTTAAAACTAGACTGGCATGAGCTACCCCGACTGATTTGGGGATGCGGAAAAATGTAAATTTATCAGCAATTGATACCTGTTGAAGATCTTCAATCCCCATGATATTTGCTGTTGTATCGCTCTCAGAGTGTGCAGCAAAGATAGTTTTGGAGAAAGGTTTTTCGAGCATGAAATCACGAATCAGGGCATCAGTTTCGGCGATCGCTTTCGACAATTCTCGCGCTCCATCTAAATCTATATGGGTGTATCGATAGGGATGTTCGCCGATGAGGGGTTTATTAGTATCCAAAAGATCGGTCAAAAATGTGCGGAGTAATATTTCTTTGATATCGCCTTCAATTCCCAAAATCCCATCTGTGAGATCGAGGGCTGCGGAAAATAAATATAAGTTACCATTAACTTTATGGTTATTTGCTGCCGCACATAAGCTCAGTGTGCCACCAGTTGATAATCCGCCAATCGAGACTAGATTAGCATTTGCCGCTGCTCGATCGATCGCAAAATCTACATTAGCTTTCCACTCATCCAGTGACACGCCTTCCATCCCATTCGGTGCTTTGAGTCCGTGACAGTGCAGAAGCGGCAGATAAACATTATAACCCAAAGTCGTGAAAAAATAGTCGCCAATTGCATCCATGAAATAAGGTGAATCACACAGCCCATGCACGAGGACGATCGCTTTTTCTGTTGGCTCCTGATGTTCCATTATCCGTGGATGACAGCCATCTCGTACAGTTGCCATTGAGAAATAATCAAACCTGTCGTAATAATCTAACCATTCGCGTTGGCGTACTTGTGTTGATTGGTTCATGATACTTAGATATTTGAATTGGGCGATTCTCCAGGGGAGAGGCTACGCCAACGATCTTTCTAGTGAGATAATTCACTAAGTCGTGAAGTTTTAATTAGCTCCGGTAGCCTTACCAACTAGAAGATCGATACTATATAATACCTAAATCTGTCGATAATTAACGATTAAATCATCACCAAATAACCTACCCAATACTCTCATGATTAACGATTGGCCGATCGGCGATTTACCTGGATTACAAGCCTACGAACGAGATGCACTGATAAAGCTAGATATTACCACCACCAGAGAGCTATTAGCTGTCGCCGCCGATACCACCACCAAGCAAGAATTGGCAACTAATTTGGGTGCCAAAATTCAGTATGTGAATAAATTAGTCGCTCTGGCAGATCTGGCTAGATTGCCTGGAGTTGGTTGTCAGTATAATGGTTTACTGCTGCATACGGGGATTATTTCGGTCAGGCAATTGGCTCTGATGCCCGCCCACAAGATTCATCAACAGTTACTCAGGCTCCATGTTGCCACAATTCAACGCCGAGATCTATGTCCTGGTTTGGCTCAGGTGCAGGGGTGGATTAAGCAGGCGCAGGGGATTTAGTTGGGGGGTGCGGGGTGTGTACTTTAACACAGCGACGAATTATGAGGGAGGTTTCCTTCCTCATAACTTCGTCAAGAGAGAGGGGCAAGTCGGGTTCACGGAGGAACACGGAGGAGTTGGTTGGAGGGTGGCGGGGTTTGGTTATTTTTCTGGTAGGATTTTGTCGATCGCTCGATCGATAAATATTTTTAAAAACTCATCTTTACGATTTAATTCAAATTGTGCTTGCACCACTTCTGTCATCCCGCCATCGCCCCAAGTTTGCCCCTGACGGAAGTATTCGATGAAACTGCGCCCAGCGATGCGGGTGAGATAAGCTGCGGTAATTCCTTGGATGCCTTTTCCGAGTAGATAGGTGGGTAGATTTACTTGTAAGGCTGTGGTGAGGATTTGAATCGCTCCTTTGACGATGCCCAAACTAGTTAGAGTTTTGCCGAGGGAGAGTGCCAATTCTTGGGCGGTGGCTTTATTCAAGTCGCACCCATAAATCTTGCCAATCTCGATAATCATCTGAGTATTAATCGCCGCCGTCGCTAAAAGATCGATAACTGGTAAAGGGGTGACGGTGACGACTCCCGCGCCTATCCACTGATATCGATTGACTACTTTATCAGCTTGACGATGGCGTTGTTCGTCGATGAGTCCCCGCGCTTCGGCTCCTAGACGCTGCGATTGGAGCAAAATGTTGTCTGCTATCAAGTCTTCTCCTTCGGCGCGGAGAACGGCAGCTAAACGCCGAATCAGGGGCAATATATCGGCAGGGGGTGAGAACATTTCCCCAGATTCTAATTTTACTGGTTGGGGGTTGGCGGCGATCGGAATTACATCCACAGCCTGAATCACTCTCTGAACGCGACTTTGAAGCTGGGCGACGATCGCATCTCGATCGACAGGCAAATACAAGTCTATCTTATTAAATACTAATAGCGATCGCTTACCAATTTCTGCCAATCCCATCAGGGGGATATATTCCGACTCTCGCAGATCGTTGTCTACCACAAATAATAACAGATCGGCGGCGGCGGCCCAATCCCTGGCGATCGCTTCTCGTGCAGTTCCCTCGATTCCCGCCTCCAAAATCCCTGGCGTATCGGTAAGCAAGATTTGCCGCTCCAAACCCTTCAATTCCAGCGTATATGTTTCCCCCCGCGTCGTCGTACCCATCGCCGCGCCAACTTCCCCCACAATCCGCCCAATAATCGCATTTATCAGCGAAGTTTTACCAGCGGATCCCGTGCCAAATACCACCACCCGAATTTGTCCCCGTGCCAAATTTTCGGCAATTTCCCGCGATTTATCGATTAAGGCTTGACGGGTGACTTCATCTTGGATTTGTGCTAGCTGTCGATCGATCGCCTCCAGATTAGCACTCGCCGCTGCATTTTTCTCGACTGGTACTTTGGGCAATTCCTGGGGTGTCGATTTAGACTTACCCCACCAGCCTTGAAATATACCTACATAGTAGATCGTGACGGCGATCGCCACCGCAATTAGCAACAAGATACCCACCAATATCGGCGTTGCTAACCAAGGTGTCGTCCAACTCACCTGGACATAGAGAGCATACAACGAATTAATCAGCCATAGTGCCAGAATTGCGATCGATATTACCGCAATTGCGATCGTCCAAGTACGGGGTAGGCGCATTTTAGGGAACTGGGGGACTCAGAGTTCGATATTTTCTTGAGATGAATGCCAAAACCGAGCGATGCTAACCCGCCTGCGCTCCTCTTCCACTCGATATACAATCCGATATGGTTTGAGAATAATTTGTCGGATCTCCGCAGTGTCGAATTCTGGTACCTTCTGCCCTTTAAAGGGGAATTGACTTAATGCTTTGGTCTTTTCTAACAGATTTTGCCCAACTTTCCTTGCTGCTTCTGGATTATTTAAGGCAATATATCTGACAATAGATTCTAAATCGCCAACTGCTTTGGGCGATAATACTATGGTGTAGTCCATGCTATCATCATTTGCTCTACAGACTCAACCGAAATACCTTGTCCTCGATCGATTTCGGACAAACCTTCTTTCACTGCTTCAATAAACTCAATTTCCCTGAGAATTTCGCGTAGAGATACTGTAGCAGGCAAACGCTGGACGAGTTCCAGCACGGCTTCTTTGTCACTCATTGGAAGTCACAACTTGTTTGGGTGGACACACACATTATAGCCCCATCCCAATAATGGATGGGAGATCGCATGGCTCATCCTACTTAAATTTATCGACACTGGGATTCGATCCCACGATCGAATAGTAAATTATGCTGGCGATTTGGGTATTATTATTTCGAGCCGATCGATATTGAGATGAGCATACTCACTTGACGCTAACATTAATAAAACAAGAAAATCTAGATATACCGATCCTAAATGAAAAAACTCTATCTTTATGCTCCTGTCTCCGCGCCCTCTGTGCCTCTGCGGTTAAAATCTTGAAAATCATTTAGGATCGTTATACATCTTTCTCACTGAGAACCTTGTCAACTTAATTTATCACCCGTTTCCCCCTCCCCTCCCCATAAATCCTATGCTAGAAAATCGCGACTATACTTTGATTATCGACAAAAGTGGCAGCATGGCAACCAAAGATAAAGCAGGTGGCTTGAGTCGCTGGCAAATCATGCAAGAATCCACCCTCGCACTCGCCAGTAAATGCGAAGAATTGGATCCAGATGGGATGACAATCTATCTGTTTTCTGGAAAATTCAAGCGGTATGATAATGTTACCTCTGCAAAAGTCGCTACCATTTTTCAAGAAAATGAGCCAAATGGTCGAACCGATCTCGCAGGTGTTTTGAAAGATGCCACAAATAACTTTTTTCAACGCAAAATGCAGGGACAAGTACCTGCTAATGGCGAGATCATCTTAGTTGTCACCGATGGCGAACCGGACGATCGCAAAGCAGTCATGGATGTAATTATCAACGTCACTCAGCAACTCGAACGAGATGAAGAACTGGCGATTTCATTTGTTCAAATTGGTACCGATGAAGCCGCAACTAAATTTCTAACAATCCTTGATGACGATCTCGGACGTGCTGGAGCAAAGTTTGATATTGTCGATACTATTACTATGAATGATATGGAAGATCTCACTCTTCGAGAAGTCTTGATGAATGCTATCTATGATTAGGCAGAGCAATTAAATAATAGCATATTCATTCCAAAGGCGATCGAATACTAAGATCGACCTTTGGAATGAGTTGTTGCTAGATTATCGCTTTATTCGATCGAACCAAAGATTATTCCACCGACGAGCGGCGATCCTGAAGTAGGATTGCTATATATTGCTGATGAAAATGGATCGCTAATCCAGATACAATTGGTAAGATCGACAATTTAGTGTACTTGTGCCGAGCGATGAATAAAAACGAGCAAGTCGAATTCCCCGCTACTGAATCTGTAGTTGAGGAGTGGCAATTGGCGCAAGATTCTTCAGCTACTGCTACAGCTCTCCATCATCTAGCTGGATTGTACTATGCCAGATGTCAGTATGCTGATGCAGAACCTTTATATGTACGCTCATTGGCGATGGTTCAGCAAGAATTAGGCGCGGCGCATCCCATTACTGTTATCATTCTAAATAACCTAGCCGGACTATACTATGAGATCGGCAAGTATGATGAAGCCGAACCATTGTACCTGCAATTGCTCAAGATTAAACAGCTCCAATTGGGGACAAACCATCCGGGTATCACTGAGAGCTTAAACAATCTAGCTGGATTGTACTGTCTCATGGACAGCTATGCTGAAGCAGAACCATTGTATGTGAGATCGATCGAAATTAGAGGGCAGCAATTAGGCTTAAACCATCTTGATACTGCCGAGAGTATGAATAACCTAGCTCAATTATATCGATCGATGGGTAGATATACAATGGCAGAACCCCTGTGCGTGCGATCGATCGAAATTAGAGAGGCACAATTGGGCATCAACCATCCCGATATTGCGACTAGTCTAAATAATTTGGCACTAATATATCACACCCTCGGCAGGTATCAAGCTGCTGAACCTTTATATGTGCGCGCTCTCGAAATTAATGAGCAACAATTAGGTGCAGAACATCCCGATACAGCAATCGTATTAGATAATCTGCGAGGATTGTATCACTCGATGAATGAGTGGGGTAATGGCGAATCTTTAGCGACAGAACCGACAGCCGAATATCGACAACTGAGTGCGAATCATCCCGATACTGCCACTAGTCTGCACAATCTAGGCGAACTTTATCGAATTAGAGAGAGGTACTCTGAAGCCGAGTTAATGTATGCAAGATCGATCGATCTCAATGAGCAACAATTGGGTGTAGAACATCCATCAATCTCCAGCAGTCTAAACAATCTGGCGATCGTTTATTATACAATGGGCAAATATATAGAAGCCGAACCTTTATATAGTCGATCTTTAGAAATTGCCGAACATACCTTGGGTACTAGTCACCCCATGACTGAAAATATTCGCACTAATCTCCAAAGTTTACATCAAAAATTAGCACAGATAGCCAGCCCTAACCAGCCACAAAAAGTCAATGAATCGCACCTATAAATAATGTATCCGTTAGATTTGCCCCATCGAAAATAGCATCACGAAGATTGGTATAACTAAGATCTGCACCTGTGAGATTTGCACTACTAAAATCGGCACCAGTTAAATTTGCCCCAACTAAACTAGCTCCGCTCAGGTTAGTACCCTGCAAAATTGCCTTAGTAAAACTAGTTCTAGCAAGATTGCTCCAAGATAAATCTGCCCTCGTCAAATTAGCCCGATTGAAGTTCGCTAACACCCCATAAACATTAACTAAATGCCCTCGATTCAACCGCGCCTCAGTTAAATTAGCCCGATACAAGTGCGCTCCACCTAGCTCAGTGTCAACTAAGATTGCCTGACTCAAATCTGCCTCAGCCAAATTAGTTTCGATTAAGTCCGCATAAGAAAGCGTGGCGCGATGTAATTGAATTCGATCGAGATTTGCCCCCCGCAACTTAGCAGAAGTGAGATTGATGGCGATTGCATTTACCACCGACAAATCTGCATCCCGCATATCCACCTCAGTAAAATTGCTACCCATTAAATTAGCTTGCGCCAGATTTACCCGCCGAAAATCTGCACCTTTCGCGCTACCATTAATGATTTCGATCGATCGTAAATCAGCATCCACCAAATCTACACCATCGAGCACCCCATTATTGAGAATTGCCCCCTGCAAATTTGCCGCAACTAGTTTCGCATTCGCCAAATTCGCCCGCCGAAAATTGACAGCATGAAGATCCGCACCGCGTAAATTCATCTCCATCAACCTGGCATCGCTCAAATCGGGCATCTCAACACAATCCCTGCGCCAATCCAACCACGCCACCGCACCCAGCCGCAACGCCTCATCCGCTCTCAACCCCATCTACTCCTCCTACTTAATACGTTCGGGGAACGGACGACCTGGTAGACTCTCTAATGAGGCTAGAATGCCCATCTCTGCCGCCATAATGTCCTGTTCCTCCCCACCCAGGTACAACCGCCCAAACGCCCCTACAGCCGAAATTTGGAGGATATTAATCGCCGCCGCCTTCTCAGCTTCATTCGCCGCAATCGCCGCATAAGCCGCTGGCTCTACCTCCAGTACATACAAAGTTTGCCCAGCGAGAATCATATTCCCCCGCCCACTGCGATTGATCATCTGAGTATGATGGGCGGTAATATTCCGAATAATCCGACTCGACAACACTCGCGGCTTGAGACAATCAGACTGATTTACACCCAAATATTGTAATATTGCCTGCCCTGCGGCACGAACATCACCCTGATTGCTAGCATGGATTTCCATCAATCCATACAACCGCTCGATAATCTGCACGCCTGGTTTCACCTGTGCCGATTTGAGGGCGATATCCATCATCTGGTTGATTTCCACTCCAGGCGAAACTTCAATCCACAGCGAAGATTCTGATGGCAATGGCAAAAATCCCTGAGCTTCCCTACCCAGATATGCAGCATGTTGGCGTTGCAATCGATCGATAAAAACGTAACTGCGAAGGTCGATTCCCAAAGCTTCTTATACACCTATCCAGCCTACCCAGTATACCCCAGATGGTCGATCGATCCGTGGCTAGAACAACTACTAACCAGTCTATCGATACAAGTCGGCAATAAATTGATGTAGTGCTGTTTGTGCATTTGTCGATCGCGTTGAGCCTTGAGTTGGATGATATAATTCAGATGTGAGCGGGATAACTTCTGTATCCAAGGCATCGCGAAAAAGATCGATCGGTAAGATTAGTTGCGATGTATCTCGCAAGTCGTATAAAAATTCTAATTCAAAACTGTCGGGATTGGATCTAGCTAGTGCTAGAGGTTTTACCCAATAACGAGCAGAGCTTAAAATAGTGTCAATAACTTCAGCAAATAGATAGTCTTTCGACTGTCGAGCATCGAGACAGACGATTCGAGCTATTTTAACTTCGACTGATAAATTTTTGTCATCGCTCATGAGTGATAATTGCTTGGTAGGTCATAGGATGTATTCATAGAATGATAATTTTATTTTAACTCAAAATGATTAAAGCAGTTCTTTTTGACCTAGATGGAACATTACTCAACCGCGATGCCTCTGTCGAACAGTTTATTGCAATTCAGTATGACAGGCTTGCCGACAACTTAGATCGCATCGATAAAAATGACTACATAGCTAGATTTATCGAGTTAGACTGTCACGGGCATGTTTGGAAAGACAAGGTTTATCAACAATTAGTTGAAGAATTTCAAATCGAGGGTTTGAGTTGGCAGATGTTGCTTCAAGACTATGAGCAGCAGTTTCAGCATCATTGTATTCCATTTCCTGGCACGATCGAGATGTTAAGCTTATTGAAGAAACAAGGTTACTTATTAGGGATTATTAGCAATGGGCGGGGAGAGTTTCAAACTAAGGCGATTCTCCAGAGGAGAGGCTACGCCAACGCAGGATTAGGCATTCAAAGCTATTTTGATATTATCCTTATTTCTGAATTTGAGAAAATTACAAAGCCGCAAGCTGAAATTTTTCACAGAGCTGCACAGCGATTGGAAGTAACATCGTCAGAGTGCGTATTTATTGGTGATAATCCTGAAGCAGATATTATCGGTGCAAAAAATGCAGGCATGAAGGCAATTTGGAAACGGAATTTATCTTGGCAAGCAGCAAAAGATGCCGATGCGATCGTTGACGAACTCCATGAAATTCCCCTCATCCTCAAGCAGTTTGACGATCGTCAATAATTGCTGCATGACTACCATCTATTTACTTTGTGAATCATTTAACTCAGAGGCGATTTTCTTGTGGAGAGGCTCTGCCAACGAATCGATCCAAATTAATCATTTCTGTTCTTAGACCCTCCATAAGAATATATGGTGGCATCATTGCATTAACAAACCGAAATCGATAGTGTCGTTCAACTCCTTTCTTTTCTAAAATATTGCCTCTAGACTCTTCACAAAACTGATTCAAATGTCGATTAAAAGCAGATGTTGTGGTATATTCTTTACCTAAAATTATTGATAATGGTTCTCTAACATCTACTGCCCGAAAACAGCCTGTATTATCTTTTTTTGCCAAAGCACATGCCAGTAAAACTTTGGGATAAATAGTTTCTTGTCTTGAGCTAAAAATTGAGGTAGAATAAGTACTCATGATACTATGTTGAGCATTTTCACAGGCTTGCTTAATTGCACTACTTAAATGCCCTACATTAATATTAAAGCTATTTTCTCGGATTGCTGACTGAGAAGCATACAAAGCTAATAAGTGAACATAATTTGGTAATCCTTGCGACAGGAAAACAATCGAGTTCATCACAGCTTGTTCCATCTGCATCGATAAAAGTTCTAATCCCTTTCGCAAAATTTCATTTAGCTCATTTGATGACATTCTCGGCATTTGAACCTGAATAAGTGCCCTCTCAATTGATAAATGTTCTGCAATCAATTCTTCTACAGAATTTGCCACTCCCACTAATATGAGTGTGATATTAGTAGAATGATCCGAAAGAGTCTTAATGGTATCAGCCATTAAAGCTGAGAAGTATGCGTCACGTTTTAATCGATCCATCTCATCAACAATGATAACCGCTGAACCAGTTATTTGCCGTTGAAGACGAAGGCGAATAAACTCTGGATTGACTTGATGTTGCTCAAAGTCCAAATTCTGTGTATTTTCAAGCTCTAGAAAAATCTTGCACCACAATTGTTCAAATCTATCCTCACTATCACAATTGACAATAACTGACTTAAACTGCTCTTGAGAGCCTTTGAGAATTTTTAGTAACACATTTGCCAGAGAAGTTTTACCAACGCCTCTTTCCCCAAACAAAATCGCGTGTTGTCCCCGCTGACTAACCGCTCCAATGAGTCGATTGAGTTGGTTAACTCTTCCAGCAAATAAAGCCTGATTATCAATTGGGGCACTGGGAGTAAAGACTTCGCCCGATCTCATGAATCGTACCATCATGTCTGGTGATTCTGGTATTCCTGAACTCGCCATTGACTAGATACCTTCTTTCTAAGACTTACTTTGTCTAGGTTACATTATATCTGAACAGATTTTGGTGTGTTTAAGGTAATCTTGACAAATCTCTTCGATCTAAAGTGACGGTAAGGTAGGAGAAGTTTTCAAGCATTTCGGTTTGTACTATATTGGAGGCTACTTGTGCTGTTGGCGTTGGCGTTGGCGTAGCCTCTGGCATTGCGAAGTCTTTCCCTGCGTTGCATCTGCCTAGGCTAGCACCTAACGGTAGGCTATCACCAACGCCAACGCACAAGTACGCCAACGCAGCTAAATACTCAAAGAGGCGATACCTTCGGTAAGCTGCGCTAACGCACTATTAAACACCTCGCTCGATCTCATTGCCCCAATTGCTTTCTCCCTGTCAGGATGATAGTAACCACCAAGATCGATCGATTCGCCTTGCATCCCATTTAACTCATCTAGAATCGCCATTTCATTCTCACTCAATTCTTGGGCAAACTTCCCAAACTTCGCCTTCAATTCTAGATTTTCATCCTGCTCTGCCAAAGCTTGTGCCCAATACATGGCTAGATAGAAATGACTGCCACGATTGTCTAATTCTTTGACTTTAGATGAAGGAGATTTACCATTATCTAAATACTTGCCATTGGCGCGATCGAGTGTTGCTGCTAAAATCAGTGCATCGGGATTATTTGTCTTTTGCCCCACATCTTCCAATGCTACCGCCAAAGCCAAAAATTCACCCAAAGAATCCCACCGGAGATGCCCCTCGGTGAGAAATTGTTGCACGTGTTTTGGAGCCGAACCGCCCGCACCTGTCTCAAATAAGCCGCCACCTGCGAGTAAAGGCACGATCGATAACATCTTGGAACTAGTACCCAATTCTAGAATCGGAAATAAATCGGTGAGATAATCCCGCAACACATTTCCCGTGACAGAAATAACATCTTTACCTGCTTTAATTCGATCGCAAGTAAATCGCATCGCCGCAACAGGTGACATAATCTGAATATCCAATCCCGTCGTGTCATGATTGCCTAAATATTCATTCACCTTCACGATCGAATTAGCATCATGGGCGCGATTCTTATCCAACCAAAAAACCGTCGGATTTCCCGTAGCTTTCGCCCGATTTACCGCCAACTTCACCCAATCCTGAATTGGTAAATCCTTCGTCTGACACATCCGCCAAATATCACCGCGTTCGACGGAGTGCTCCATCAACGTCGCTCCAGCGGCATCTACAACGCGCACCAAGCCATCAAATGGGATTTCAAAGGTCTTATCATGGGAACCATATTCCTCGGCTTTCTGCGCCATCAAGCCCACGTTGGCGACATTTCCCATCGTAGTTACATCAAATGCTCCATGCTCCTGACAAAATTTGATACATTCCTGATAAATCAGCGCATAACAGCGATCGGGTATCATTGCCTTCATATCCTGGAGTTTACCATCAGTTCCCCACATCTGCCCCGAAGTCCGAATCGCCGCCGCCATCGACGCATCGATAATCACATCGCTGGGTACATGGAGATTGGTAATACCCTTATCAGAATTTACCATCGCCAAGGGAGGGCGATTGGTATAAACTGCTTGTAAGTCAGACTCGATCGCGTTTTGCTCTTCCGCTGGTAAAGATTGAATCTTGCTATAGACATCGCCGATGCCATTATTTGGATTCACGCCCAATCGAGCAAAAGTATCGGCATACTTGGTAAATACATCCCGATAATAAACCGTAACAGCGTGCCCGAATAAAATCGGATCCGAAACCTTCATCATCGTCGCCTTCACATGGAGCGAGAGCAACACATTTTCCGCCTTAGCCGCCTTAATTTCTCGCGCATAGAAAGCCCGCAACGCCCTGATACTCATCACCGCCCCATCGATGACTTCTCCCACCGTCACAGTCGTCTGCTCCTTCAATACCGTCACCGCACCATCCAACCCAACCAGCTCAATTTTTACCGCCCCCGCCGCATCGACAACTACCGATTGCTCGCTCTCATAAAAATCACCATTTCCCATATGTGCCACATGAGTCTGGGAATCAGCCGCCCACGCACCAACTCTATGCGGGTTCTTCTGAGCATATTTCTTCACCGCCGCCGCCACCCGCCTGTCAGAATTTCCCTCGCGCAATACCGGATTCACCGCACTACCCAAAATCTTCCCATATCGCGCCTTAATCGCCACCTCCGCCTCATTCTGCGGTTGGGCGGGATAGTCGGGAATGTCGTACCCCTGCCCTTGTAATTCCTGAATAGCGGCTGTCAATTGAGGTGTCGAAGCACTGATATTCGGCAACTTGATAATATTCGCTCCCGGTGTCTTCGCCAATTCACCCAAGCTAGCGAGAGCATCCGGTTGTTGTTGGGCTGGTGTCAAACCTTCTGGAAAAGCGGCTATAATCCTCCCAGCCAGGGAAATATCGGCAGTCTCGATCTTCACATTCGCCGTCTGGGTAAATGCCTCGACGATGGGCAAGAATGAATATGTTGCCAAAGCCGGAGCTTCATCGGTGAAGGTGTAGACGATCTTTGAGGGTTGGGCTGTCATGGCTGTTGTTGGTATGGTGCGGGAGCGTGTCGAGGCGACTCCCAACCATTATTTTGACATCTATGGGGGTTTTGGTGGTAGTGTAGTTGGCGAAATGAAGAATCTAACCGTATTACCTCACTTTAAAATGGGAATCCTAGAGAAATAAAATGAAATAATTCTTGATGGCTAGACGAAATCGGTACATATTCTCTAATTACAGAAGCAGCAAGTTCAACTGGAAATCTATCTTACTCATTGCTGTAATTGGGGGCTTTGCTTTGGTTAATGCCAAAAACTTTTTCTACTTTGATAATGGTCAGGGCGGAAATGGTTGGAAAATCGGATCGTCCACAATTAGCGTCTTCAATGCTCACCAGTCAAGATCGCTAGCTGAAAATAGAGAACTGGCATTAATTTTAGTCAACCGAGATCGTCAGCTTAATGGATTGTCACCTTTGCTTGAAGACTTACTGTTGTCTCAAGCCGCACAACTCCATGCTCAGGATATGCTCACTCGACACTACTACGCTCATGTCACTCCAGAAGGCAAGACCAGAATTTCTCCTTACCATAATAGCAACTTAATATCTCTCTTAATACTCTAATACCCTGTCGATCGATTCAATTAAAACTATGTTGGATTGGATTTGCGATCGATCTCGATGCTCGATCGATTGACTAATCCTTTCCTTTTGAGAGATAATAGTAGCGTATGAGTCTAACTGTCATAAATTAATGCACCTAATCTCGATTACCAATCTCCGAGAAGATGCTGCTCAATATCCTGATGCTGACAGAGCGATTGGGAACTGGTTTAAAACAGTTGAGCAAGCCCAGTGGCAAAATCTCGAAGAGGTTCGTCAATCGTTTAAAGATGCTGAAGCTGTTGGTAACTTCACTGTTTTCAATATTAAAGGAAATAACTATCGGTTAATAGTCGGAATAGACTATGAGCGGCAGATTGTCTATTACAAGTATTTTTTAACTCACGCCGACTATAGCAAGGATAAGTGGAAAAATGACCCTTACTTTTAATCGAGAACAATATACTGAGCTGCTGATAAAATATCAGCCTAAAGTCATTGAAACAGAAGTAGAATACCGACAGGCTTTAGCCATAGTCGAGTATTTTGTGTTCAAAAAAGAGCGCAGCTTAGAAGAACTGGCATTATATGATCTAGCACTGATGCTAGTCAAAGACTACGAATCTAAAATTTGTCCGATGGATGATTGGCGATCCCAATCTCCAACTGAAATGTTGCAATATTTACTGGAGTTAAGTGGTAAAAAGCAATCCGATCTAGTCGGTATCATTGGTTCTAGCGGTATTGTCTCTGAAGTAGTGAATGGCAAGCGATCTATTAGTAAGTCACAAGCTAAAAAACTTGGTGAAATGTTTCAGGTTTCGCCGAGCTTATTCATCTAGCTAGTAGAGTGAAAACTGTATGATATTTATCTAGAGGAACTTAGACAGGAGGGATTAATAGAATGAGTGGTCATCAACCATTTCAACGCCTCGTCGATAATTTGCCTGAAGAAAGAAAACTAGCCATTGAGCAAAAGAAAAAAGCGATGCTAGCCGAGATTGAATTAAGAGAAGCGATTTTCCAAAGGAAAGGCTACGCCAACGAATCAAGTATTGCTAATTTGCATGTGGATATATCCACTCCTCACGCGGTAAAGATATAAATTGCATAGTGGCAATCGTCGGATCTAGATCGTTCGATTCTTCACTGTAGATATTGTTTAATTTACTTAATATCTGTTGGCGATTGTATTTGGATAGATAAGCTTGTAATGCCATTGAGTAAAGTTCGCTGCGGGAAAGCCCTAACTGTTTCGCGAGGGCTTCGGCTTCGGCAAAAACTGAGTCTGGCAGAGAAATAGCAGTTTTCATAATTAGATTAGTTAAAATCACTACCTTAGTTATACCCTGGTCATACTAAGATTGCAAGATTCGATCGATCGCACTCTACTATCTCATGGAATCTAGTAATAATTTCATCAGTAAACAGTATTATTTAGGAAAATTCGGTATTTATATTCCTGCGTAATATTAAGTAGCGGTTTGGGTAATCTAACTAATAGTTAGATGTACGATACCCCCAATCCCGAATTTATGAGCGATAGCCCAAATGCA
The DNA here is from genome assembly GCA_031422115.1 of Chamaesiphon sp. VAR_4_metabat_408. Lineage (GTDB taxonomy): Bacteria > Cyanobacteriota > Cyanobacteriia > Cyanobacteriales > Chamaesiphonaceae > Chamaesiphon. The sequence goes on from JANOPX010000170.1 coordinate 30,666, forward strand.
CTACCACAGTGCCAAAACCTGCAAGCACAGGTAGATACAGTACTCGAATTAATTCAGCAGGAGCCAACCCTCCGCGCTCAGGTAGACACTAGCGCGGTACGATCGTCGCTCAAGAAGGCGATTGCACCCACTTTTGAGATTGTCTTCGCGGGGGCATTTAGCGCGGGTAAATCCATGCTGATTAATGCCATACTGGAGCGAGAGCTACTGTATAGTGCAGAAGGACATGCGACGGGTACAGAGTGTCAAATTGCCTATGCAGAGCCAGAGCAAGAGCGGGTAGTTTTAACCTTCTTGTCGGAAGTAGAAGTGCAGAGTCAAGTGCAAGCACTCGGCGAGAAGTTGGGGATAGATTCGATCGATCCTACCAAAGCGGCGACGATCTTACAATCACCATTAATAATAGCTGAACTGATCGATCGATGTATTGCAATTATTCACCAAGAAGGCGGTGAGAGTAAATCAGACAGAGCCAAGCAAGCATCAGCATTTAAGCTCCTACTTCAAGGCTTTAGTGATAACCAAAAATACATCGACAAAACATCAAATCGCACTCTTTCGATGGAGCAATTTGATTTTAAAAACCTCCAGGAAGCAGCCACTTATGCACGGCGGGGAAGCAACAGCTCGGTATTGCGCCGGGTAGAATATTACTGTCACCATCCCTTGCTCCAAGACGGAAATATCTTGGTAGACACCCCAGGTATCGACGCACCAGTCAAACGGGATGCAGAATTAACCTACACCAAAATCGAGAATCCCGATACATCAGCGGTAGTTTGCGTACTAAAACCCGCCTCATCTGGAGATATGACGAGCGAAGAAACCGAGATGCTAGAGCGCATCCGCCACAATCCTGGCGTACGCGACAGGGTATTCTACATCTTCAATCGCATCGACGAAACCTGGTACAATACCCAATTGCGCCAACGGCTAGACAAATTAATCGGCGAACAATTTCGCGATTCTCAACGGGTATATAAAACTAGCGGTTTGTTAGGTTTCTGGGGAAGTCAACTTCGCCAAACAAATGCGAGTGACAGATTTGGGTTGAATTCTTTTTTTGCTGCAACTGTCACCCCCGATAGTGATGAGACACCTCAGTTTATCAATGAGTTCAATCGTTATTGCTCTAGCTCTGGGAAATTGTCAGGCGATAAATTTCGAGTAGATGTGCGAAGCTATGAATCGGCGACGGAAAACTATGTCCGAATTCTCGGCGAGCAGGGAAGTGGATTAGTCGAGCAGTTGGTAAAAGATAGTGGTATCGAAGAATTTCGTACTGCTATCACCCGCTATCTAATGGAAGAAAAACGTCCATTATTGCTAGTAAATCTCGCTGACGATTTACAACCGATCTGTATCAACCTCCGCCGTAGTTATCTAGAAGCTCGTAGCCATTTCATCGCTCAACCTCAAGATGCTACCGCCATCAAAGAGCAAGAACTTCAACTCCTGAGTAAAGATCTCAAAGATGTCGGCGATGAATTTGTACAGCATATTAATTCGATCGTCAATGAGGTAGCAGCTAGTAATACTAACCTTGGATTTGAGGCAGATTTTACCAAACTCAAAGCCAAAATGGTCAGCCGTTTGGATGAATTGCTCACAACTTTCTCGGTTAGCCAAGTACATCAACAAGCACAAGCCAGCCATCGTCGAAATTCAGTCGTACCCTTAATTGGTATTTTGGCAGAAGCATTCTACTATCTCGCTAACGGATTAGAAGATGTCTTAGTCGTCGCCGTCGAAGAATTAGTCGCTAACTTCTTCAACCAACTAATTACCGAAATCCAGAAACAGGAATATTACCGTAACCTGTATCGACTATTAGGTAATGATAGTGGCATCGAACAAAATCTCAAACAACTAGAAACCATAGTTTCTGCTGCTCTAGTGAATGCTGCACGGGTTGAATGCGATCGATATGTACGGGAACGTCCCGAATTTTTCACAGAAGGAACATCATCTCTATTCCAATTACGTCAAACTCTGCAACAAGCCTGTCGTGGTTACGATCACTATAATATGATCGAAGCCGAACCCGCAATTCGTCAGTTATTAAAGATTGACTTTGAAGAAAAAGTCCGCGAAACAGTCATGCGAACTTTCCGCCAAGTCATCAATCAATCTCTCAATAATCAACTATTACCAGGAGCCACCAAACAAGCCGAAGAAATATTGAGTCAATACGATCGCGCTCGCGCCTATCTAGCCAAAGCTCTAGAAAAAGAAGCCGACGAAAAAATTCGTCAAAATCAACGCCAATTAGCAGAAGTAGAACAACGAATCGATGTCTACAATCAAGCCATCGAAGGTATCAATAGCTGTCTAGAAGCAATGCAACTCGATCGACACCGTTTGCCTATATTAGATCGATCGGTTTTATTTACTAACGATAATGTGGAATCGATCGAGGATTTTGTGATGGCTAGCGATAGTAATTAATTAAACCTGTAGGGGTGGGTTTATGCTAGCGATACTATTTTAACTAGAAATCCATGCAAAACCCACCCTCCCCACAAGCAATGTCCAAACTATTCGGTATTTACACTAAATATATCTAAAATCCCCGACTTCTTGAAGAAGTCGGGGATTTGTTATTTGTGCTAGGAGATTCGATATATCCGATCTATTAGTTAATTGTGGGGAGGGTGGGTTTTGGCATAGGTTTATTGTAAAATCATTATCCAGAGCATAAACCCACCCCTACAGATCTAGACATTCACTGGGCGTAAATGTTTATGTCTATCGATCGACGGGAATAATGTAAATATAGTTTGGATTAGCCGAAGTAAATTAATTAAATCCGTAGGTGTGGGTTTATGCTAGCGATATTGATTTTACTAGAAATCCATGCAAAACCCACCCTCCCCACAAGCAGCGTCTAAACTATTCCATATATCTAAAATCCCCGACTTCTTGGAGAAGTCGGGGATTTGTTATTTGTGCTGGAAGATTCGATATATCCGATCTATTAGTTAATTGTGGGGAGGGTGGGTTTTGGCATAGGTTTATTGTGAAATCATTATCCAGAGCATAAACCCACCCCTACAGATCTAGACATTCACTGGGCGTAAATGTTTATGTCTATCGATCGACGGGAATAATGTAAATATAGTTTGGATTAGCCGAAGTAAATTAATTAAACCCGTAGGGGTGGGTTTATGCTAGCAATATTATTTTCACTAAAAATCTATGCAAAACCCACCCTCCCCACAAGCAACATCCAAATTATTCCACATTTACAGTAAATATATCTAAAATCCCCGACTTCTCCAAGAAGTCGGGGATTTGTTATTTGTGCTGGAAGATTCGATATATCCGATCTATTAGTTAATTGTGGGGAGGGTGGGTTTTGGCATAGGTTTATTGTGAAATCGTTATCCAGAGCATAAACCCACCCCTACGGATCTAGACATTCACTGGGCACAGATATTTATATCGATCTTCTCTTTGATTCCTGGGTACATTAGATATATCATAATATTCTAAATTTTTACCTATGGCTCTTGCTTTTGATTCCTTGGCACAAATAATCAATACCTTAGAAGGCTTGCTATTCATGAGCAAACCTCCCTCACTCATCAATATTTCTACTTGTTGTGGTGAAATCAAAGGCCCAAATGATAAAGTATATTATAGTAGCCCTTTATATTTCAAGCTTAATGCCTATTTGAATAATGGCAAAGTAGAAATAGCCGCATGTGCTAATTCAGGTTATTTATCCTATTTAAACTGTACGGAAGAAATCATAGAATGTATTTCATTTAATTATGATAATATTGGCACCATCACTTCTAGCTTTCAGATGGGAATGAGAAAAGTCATCGATTTAGATAGAAACTATAGTAATGAAGTAACAACCGTAGAGCTTTTTGATAGTTCAGAACTAGTTCAAGCTCATTTCTCTAGGGGAGAGGCTATGCCAACAATCGTGGTAAATTCTTCTTTAGATGATATTAGAAACACGATCGCGATCGCTCAATCGAACTAGCAATACCTAAATTAGATCGATCTAAACTATTTTCGATCGAATATAAGTGAGATTAGTCCAAGTAAATTAATTAAATTTGTCGATCTTCCTTGTATTCTGGGTATTCTATATATGTAATCCAACTTAAAATATTATCTATGAGATTCGATGTATCTCAATTTAGGCATATGGTTAGTAATATTGACGATTTATTATTCATGAGTGGCTGTTGTCAGCCGATCGATATATCGATCGATTATGAAGATGATGAACAGGATAAGATATTTACTAGGCTTTCCTTTCTGATGTTGAATGGAAAATCTGAAATCAGAATATACCAAGACCAAGCTTTTCTAATCTATCTAGATATTACTGGAGAAATATTAAAGAAGATTGAATTCAATAATAGTCGTGTCAGAGAATTAAATAGCTCATTCAATCAAGCACTAGATCGAATATTGATGTTCGATCGACAACATTCTATCTAGATCTCCATTTGGATTAACCAAAATAAATAGATTAAATCTGTAGGGGGTGGGTTTATGCTTTAAATAACGCTTTTACAATAAATCTATACCAAACCCACCCTCCCCACAAGCAATGTCCAAATTATCCTGCTCTCCATCATCCCAAAACCCAAACCCACTAATGGCTCTCTATCAATAGGTATAGATTGAACTTGAATTGTCAGATTTGTAAATCTACCTATCGGTCGATCTATTCATTTAGTATTTTCAAATATAGTTAAGTATAGACTGTGGTTATTTAAAACAATAAGTTTTTTCTAATCGATCGCAAAGAATAACTGACACTGATTATTTGAGGAATTCTGTGATGAAGCCAGATTACCTGATTGTCGGTAGTGGTTTGTCAGCATTGACCTTTGGTGCGCTGATGGCAAACTCTGGGAAGACAGTTCAAATCCTCGAAGCTCACGAGCATCCAGGGGGATTTGGGCATACATTTACGATGGCAAAAAAGTATAAGTTTAATGCTCAATTTCACTATGTATGGGATTGTGGCGAGGGGCAAACTGTTAATAGGGTGCTCAAAAAATTGGGTTTGGATGAGAAAGTTACCTTCGAGCGATACGATCCAAATGGTTTTGACCATATGCGAATGCCGGGATATGCGATCGATATTCCCTCTGAACCAGAAGAACTAATTCAACGATTGTCTGGCTTATTTCCAGAACATAGTAATAATATCCGCCGATTTGTTGCAGAAGTCGAAAAAACTGGCGGAGGTTTGAAAAAACTCGCCCCGCCAATTAACCCACTCGAACTACTCAAACACCCCCAGGAGGCATTCTGTGCCATCCAAAATCTCAATAGTACCCTTCAGGATGTTTTTGATAAGTTTGAGCTACCTCAAGCCGCTCAGACTCTATTAGCTTTGCAATGGTTGGATTTTTTACTGCCGCCAAATCAGCTTTCTTTCTTTGCTTGGGTGGCATTATTTAGAGGTTATCAAGCGGGGGCTTTTTATCCGACTCAGCAGTTTGAGCATGTGATTGATTCATTGGTAGATATCATCAGATCGAATGGTGGCGAGGTGCTACTCGATCGAGAAGTCACGAATTTTCACCTTACAGATAAAACGGTCACTGGTGTTTCGGTAATGAATCTCGTCAGCCATCAAGCTGAAGAATTTACGGGCGATACTGTGATTTGCAATATCGATCCAAAAAAAGCGGCAAAAACGATCGGCTTGGAAAAGTTCTCGAAAACAGTACGTCAGAAACTAGACTATGAATACTCGGCATCTAACTATATGGCGTATTGCGTCGTCAAAGATCTCGACTTGCGAAACTATGGATTTGGTGAGTGGAATGTCGCGCATATCGGGCAGCAAGATCTCAATGAAGCCTTCGCGCAAATGTACGATCGCCATGACTATTCTAATCCAAGCTTTGCGATTACAACACCCACTCTATTGACAGCAGCGAGTCGAGATTGCCCCGAAGATTGTCAGATTGTCGAATTGCTTACTGTTGCTAATTATGACTATTTTAACCAGCTCCGAAAAGATCGCAAAGCTTATAACCACAAAAAGCAAGAGATTTTAGATTCGATGTTGGATGTCATCGAAGAACACTATGTGCCAAATTTTAGGCAGCATCTAGTTTTCCATATTACTGGTAGCCCGACTACGAATGAACGATATTGTTGGTGTCCTAGTGGCAATTCCTATGGCTCTAAATTGACCCCGAAAAATATGGGATTGGGACGACTGAATCATGAAACTTCGCTCAAACAGTTTTATTTTTGCAATGCTTCGTCTGGCTATCCTGGCTTTGCTCCGACAATTTGGACGGGAGCTTTACTCTATCAAAGATTATCTGGTGACATAATTTTGGGCGACGGTTAATTAAGTAATAAGTAATAAGTAATAAGTTAGTTTTTGAAGTGAGGGTTTAAACCAAGCCACATGTCAAAACTATCTACCTAAAGGTACTCACTCTAAACCCTTATTACTTGGTAAACATTTGATAACTCAGAGGTTAACTATGAAAATTGCAGTAATTGGCGGTGGAGCCAGTGGCATGGTGTCAGCTTATTTACTCGATAAACAAGGGCATCATGTCACTGTATTTGAACGACAATCGATTTTAGGTGGACATATTCGGACATTGAACAAAAATATCCAGCCAGATCGATCTGATTGCGATAAGGTTCTAGAAAGTGGGGTGTTGGAATTTCCGACAACATTTTATGATTTCATTGCACTAATGCACGAGCTAGATGTAGAGCTAGAACCTGTCAAAATCGGCTCATCGATGTTTTTTAAAAACTGTCAGAGATTTTTATCAGCAGTGACGATCGATAATAACTTCACAGGTATTCATCGTCTGATCGAACATTTACACCTCGATACTATCTATGCTCGTTCGGCTGGATTATGGATGAGAGCTAAATTTTCTAATCTCCAAGATCTCTCAAATCGATCGTTATCAGCATATCTAGATAGTCCATCTACTCGCAATACTTGGCTCAAGTTGATGGTGATGTATAGCTATTCAATTCCATTTGAACTTATCGATGATTTCCCTGCCGAATTGGGTATTCCAATGTTGCGTGCTTACATTGCCGTTGATTGGGTGAGGGTAAAAGGTGGGGTATATTCTTATATCGAAAAAATCCTAGAGCGGTTTAAGGGTGAAGTGCTACTAAATGTCGAGATCGATCGAATCAGCCGAACAGCCGATGCGATCGACATCGGGTTATCTACAGGTGAAATTCGGGAGTTTGATACAGTGGTATTTGCTACGCCACCCGATCGAGTATTGGCATTACTCGCCGATCCTACTGCTGCTGAAACTAAACGATTTGCTAGTTGGCAAGCTAATTATGCCACTAGTATAGTCCATCAAGATACCTCCATGTACGATCGCCACAATATCCAGCAACCATCAGAATTTGATTTCTTCCAAACAAGTACTAGTTGGGGATACAATGGCCATCTAAATCAGCTTTGTGGCATCTCTTCGCCACAGCATTATTTCCTATCATACCAACTAGAAGAGCTAATCGATCGACAACAAATCATTCATATTCAGCAGCATCACACCCCATTATATACGACCGAATCTTTTCGATACCGCGATGAGGTAGTTGCGACGAATGGTGAAAATAATACTTACCATGCAGGTGCATATCTCGGTGACGGATTACATGGAGGGGCGATTTCCTCTGCCTATCAAGTCGCTCGACTAATAGGATTGAGCCATGAATCTAGCTCCCCACTGCGGAACAGAGAGAAAATTTTCATCGATTAGAAGTTATGTTTCAAAATAAAAACTTTTGAAAAAGATCGAGCTAGCATCTATCGACCTCACAAGATCCTCATATTCTTGAGGTAATGTCAAAAGTAGTCATAGAAATAGGTTTTAGCTGTCAGATTTTGCTACCGAACTCAAACCTCCCTCGAAGGCTACTAATAATCTAGGAATTAAAATAGCATGAATAATCAAATCGAGCAGATTGACCTCAAACTAACAGAAAAAGTGGCTGCCGCACTCAAATATGAGTGGAGCCTCAAAGTTAGAAATATTACTATCTTCGTCGAAGACGAAACTGTGACACTCAATGGCTTTGTCAGTACCTATGTCGAAAAACTGGAAGCTGTACAGGCAGTGAAGCAAGTTGTTGGAGTCAAGGCAATTACCGACAATATCAAAATTCAGCAATCCTATTTTTATTACCTGAATGACAGAGAACTTGCCGCCATCTATACACATCCAGTCGATTGGGCTACTTTTAGTCCACCAGGAACCTTTCTCGCAGTCCGCAAAGGCTGGATAGACGATCTCAAAGCGAGATGGAGAGGTGTCAAAAAAGCGTCACAGTCAGCTTCATATGGCACCTATGAAGTGTCAGGGGACTATCTCATCTGCTCGCGCTAGAGTGGCAGTTTTCACAAATCACAAGATCGATAACTGCTCGCCATCATCTTTCCCCGCGCTCAAACCGAGATGCTTCCGCGCCGCCGCAGTCACTACGCGCCCCCTAGGAGTGCGATGAAGGTAGCCGATTTGGAGGAGATAGGGTTCGTAGACTTCTTCGATGGTGTGGCTGTCCTCGCCCGTGGAAGCTGCCAATGCGTCTACTCCTACAGGCCCACCATTAAACTGTTCTACCATCGTGGTGAGTAGTAATCGATCGGTCCAATCCAAGCCCAATGGGTCTACATTATAGATCTCCAAGGCAGTACTGGCGACATCTCCATCGATCGACACATGTTTTTTTACCTGTGCATAGTCTCGTACTCGCTTTAACAATCGATTGGCAATTCGGGGCGTACCTCGCGATCGACGGGCAATTTCTGCCGCACCATCTGATGTTATGCTCACATTCAGGATGGTTGCTGTCCGCTGAACGATAAGCGTCAATTCATCTACCTCGTAAAAGCGGAGTTTCTGAATCAACCCAAACCTATCCCGTAGTGGTGATGTCAATGCACCCACTTTTGTCGTCGCACCCACAAGGGTAAATCTCGGTAAGGGGATACTCCGAATCTTTGCTGTCGAACCTTTGCCCACCGTAATATCCAATCGAAAATCTTCCATCGCTGGATAGAGAATTTCCTCCGTCATCCGAGGTAAACGATGAATCTCATCGATAAATAAGATATCACCAGGCTGCAATCCCATCAATAGCCCCACAATATCACGGGGACGTTCTAATGCAGGTGCGGCGGTGATTTTACAATTCACGCCCATCTCTGTGGCGAGAATTAGGGACATGGTGGTTTTCCCTAGTCCTGGTGGGCCGTAGAATAAGAGATGATCTAAAGATTCGCCGCGCACTTTGGCGGCTTGGATGGCGATATCTAGTACGCCTTTGAGATCCTTTTGACCGATATATTCCGCTATACTGCTCGGTCTAAGGCTCTCTTCTTGAATCTTCTCGTCAGTATTGGTGGGTTCTGCGTTGAGGATTTCGGTATCGGGAATGTTTGAATTTATTGGCGGAGTTGGTTTTTTGCTATTGCTCTTCTTTTTGTCGCTTTGTTCGGGGTTGGGTTGTTTGGAGGAGATAATCGCCATGTCGGGGAGTAGGTGGGTTATGTAGCAATCCTAGATGATTCATGAGCGTCTTGATTCAATCCTCTGCGCTCTCTGCGCCTCTGTGGTTAAAAATAGATCGAGATTGAATATCACAAACGATTGAAGATTGCCACATATCATCATCTGCTCCTATCCCCTAATCCGTGTTATTGAGATCGAATCTCGTCCGAAAACTACCGTATTTGATCCAGTATTGCCTGAGATTGTGATGGGGAGTGTGTAAACTGGCTTTAGCATGATACAACACTACTTGACGACGATCGCCGATCCAGATTTTACCGATCGATTCGACCGAAATCACCGTGCCACCCAATGCTGCGATATAATCATCAAATCGTTCGATCGCCGTGTAGTCAACAGTTTCAAAGATAAAAAAATTCCCTGAACAGATGACATGACGACTCCTAATCCAGCATTGTAGCTTCTTTTCGGCGATGGGTGGTAGCATTCCAAGAGGGACTATCGTAAGGCTCATGTTTGCTCTGTACTAATATCATCAGAGATTTGAGGGCGATCGTCAAATAAAGTTTCTGCTTTACTTATTAGCCGAGCAGAAACTTCGTAATAGCTCAGATATTGTCGAGTGAGAAATTACACAACTTCGGTAATGCTGACGATTTTGCCAGAAGTGCGATTGATGCGTTGAATTTGAGCCGTCATGTTGTCCCCAGCAACCAGGTAGGTGCTAGTACTGACGCGACGACGAGTGTCAAACTTAGATCCCGTGACGAGAATTTTGAACATCTTTTTATTAGCTTCACCAGAACCGCCAAGATTCAAGCTAGGAGCTGAAACTTTGTTGGTGCTATTAGTCGCTACAGCATAAACAAGCTGAGATGATTTTACCGCACTACTGATTTGGGAAGGCCCACGATTTAGTGCAAACATCCGATTGTAAGTGACTTGACTTTGACCGATTTCCGTCATCGCCCCGCGATTGGAGGGAACTAGATCTTCACCAAAGAGGCTCTGATACTCATCACTATCAATATAAGAATCGATTTCTGCATCATAGCCCTGTTCGATACAACGAACGATATGCTCGGAAATTTCGGCTTGAGACTCCGGCGCACGTCCGAGGAAGTGCATGAAATTCAGCTCGACAAACCGATAAGGAGCGCATTGCTCGAAGTAGCGCGAACGATAAAATTCAGACTTACCCACAGCGCGAACAAAATCGCGCACAGAGAAAGTTCCATTTTTTAATTGTGACTCGGCTGTCACTAGTCGCTCGCTATCCATCATGTGGGGATTTCCCAACACATGTTTGTAAGTCGCCCGAATCACGGACTGTATTTCATCAGGGGAATCGCTCTGTAAGCGTTCTTTTGAGTTGGCGGTCATCACCATACTAACCATAGTATTCAGCTTCTCCACTTAATTGGTTGGAATTATATTTCTCGCTATACATACAAGCCAAAACCCAAGCAAAAGCTCTCGGCTCTATTTTGGCATCTGTGAGTCATAGCCAGTATTTAAACCTTGGTCTAGTCTGAGGGATCTCAGTCCTATGGGTTCTAGCATCTCATGTAGATTGTCAATTAATGGTGAAGAAATTATAAAGAACGCTGATGGTTAACAACTCTTAATATTTAAGCGATCGGCTACTTTTGTCGATCGGCATAATAGCTTAGTTTGCTCACTACTAATAGTTTTCGTGGGTATTAATACCAACTTTGCCTCGAAATACAATGTACTGAAAAATATTATAAAATAACATAATCGGAATCAAAACGCCGATAAATATCATCATAAATACTAAAGCACTAGGAGATGCTGCGGCCTGATAGATCGTAATTTGATTGGGAATGGCGTAAGGAAAAATAACCAACCCCAAACCAAGAAAAGTTAAGATAAATAGCAAAACCGTCCAGATAAATGGGGCGCGTTCCTGTTTTTTTTCCAAGCTCTTGAGTAATAACCAAATTAATAGTGTACCTAAAATTGGAATTAGAGCAAAAATATATACTAATGGAGCTTGGAATAAACGATCGCGCGCACTTTCAAAGAAAATTGGTGTAGCGATCGTAATACCGATCGTCCCAGCTAATGTCGTCCATGCAGCAAGTTTAGCAGTACGATAATGATCGTCTTGCAATTCACCTTCAGTTTTGAGGATTAGATAGGTAGAACCAATCAACACATATCCCTGAATTAGGGTAATCGCCACCAGCAAAGATTGCCAACTCAACCAGTCCCAGGTAGAGCCGATAAAGTGTCCCTTTTCATCTACTTTAATCCCCGCCAGGATCGCTCCAGCCGAAAAACCTTGACCGAGAGCAGCGACAAAACTACCCACCCCAAAAGCCGTATTCCAAAACAATTTGCGATTGGAATGTTCGCGAAATTCAAAGGCTACGGCTCGAAAAACAAACCCGAATAACATCGCCATAATCGGTATATACAAAGCTTGAAGAATCGTACCATAGGCGAGGGGAAATGCCCCAAATAATGCCCCGCCAGTAATAACGAGCCAAGTTTCATTAGCATCCCAAATATTGCTGAGACTAGTCATCAAAATACTGCGACGTTCTTCGGTAGAACTAGTCAATGAGAGGATACCGACACCTAGATCGAAGCCATCTAAAATCACATAAAGAAATAAAAATAAGCCAATCACAACAAACCACAACTGGGGCAAAAAATGATTAATTCCATTCATATAGTGCAGGAGTTTAAATAACTAAGTCAAATATTTTTATTTCTGGGGATCGAATGTTGTTTAAAAAGTATATGAGTAGCACTCGTAAGCCCTGGAAGATCCCCCCTTTTTAAGCTACCGCGTACCGACAAGTTATTTGAATTGCTGCCTAGGTTGTTTACCCCACCCCAGCCCTCCCCTTGGCAAGGGGAGGGAGCAAGAGCAAGCCCTAGAAGATTCCCCCTTTTTAAGGGGGGCTAGGGGGGATCTTCTAGAATATCCGTATTAAAAATAACTTTTCAAACACCCTCTTAGGTATGTCCCTTTCATGAAAGGGACATACCTAAATAAAGCTTTTCTTTCCGAACCACTATAAAGGACAACTATAGCAATCACTACATCAGTTAAGACACTATAGATCTCAGTCCGCGTAGCGAAAAGTGCGTTCTTGGGCTTTGCCCGTCTTGTCTCACCTTTTTTGACGGGGAACCCGTCCAAAAGTTGAGCCGCAAGTGAAGCACCTTTTCAAGAGAGGCGGACTTTGCAGCACTAGCGGCGATTTTAATCGCTGTGCTGTCTTAACTATAATCATGATTCTGCTTCGACGGGGCGACTGTCGGGGACAAATTCACCAGGCTTGAGTTCGATCGATTTTCCACCATTCCAGTCGGGTATTGGTAAATCTAAATTTGGCCCGGTGCGGATAATTCGGCCACCAAAGTAAACCGTTGCACCTAATAAAATTGAATACACCACCGTAAAACAAATCAATGAGACTAATACATTTGTCGGCGGAAGATCGGAGACTCCCGCCGCTGTGCGAATCTCACCATATACCACCCAAGGTTGTCGTCCCGTACACCGAACAATCCAACCTGTTTCTACCGCGATGTAGCCCAAAGGTGCCGTCCAAATCCACGATCGCAGCAACCATTTTTGGTGGACAATTTGGTCTGGGGCTAATTTACCCCGCAACCACTGAATGCTCGTCAGTCCCATCAAAGCGACCAGGAATAGCCCAATTCCGCTCATAATCCGAAAACAGTAGAAAACTAACCCCACCAGATGCGGTTGGTCTTCATAAACCCAATCCTTCAAGCCTTTGACTGGTTCGGTGAGTTGGGATTTGAATTCTAATACATAGCCCAAACCATTCGGAATTGTTACTTCCCAGTCATTTTTCTGTGCCTTGGAATTTGGCCAAGCTAAGATAGTCCAATCCGCAGGTGCTCCGGCTGGAGAAGTGTCCCACTTGGCTTCCATTGCGGCCAATTTGGTCGGCTGATAGTGATAAACCTGTTCCGCACTCAAATGTCCCATATAGACTTGGAATGGGGCAACGAGGATAGTAGTAGCGAGAGCGATTTTGAATGATTTGGCAAAAAATGCTGCCTGTCTATCCCGCAGTATGTACCAAGCACTAATCCCCCCAATTACAAATAGGGATGTCTCTAAAGTGGCAAAAAACATGTGGACGACACTTTTGAGTGCAAAGGGATTGAATATCCCTTGGAAGTAGTCGCTGACAATAAATTTACCATCGACAAAACTGCCTCCCGCTGGACTCTGAAGCCACGAATTGGCCACCAAAATCCACACAGTGGAGAGATTCGCCCCAAAAGCTACCATAATCGTGGCGAAGTAGTGAATATAGGGGTTTACCCGTCCCCAGCCGAATAACATAATGCCGAGAAATCCAGCTTCGAGCATAAATGCCATCGAAGCTTCAAAGCCAAGAATACTTCCAAAAAAATCACCAACAGCTTCGGCAAATGGTGCCCAATTCGTCCCAAATTGAAACTCCATTGGGATCCCAGTTGCGACACCAATACCGAAGTTCAAAACGTATAATTTCGACCAAAACCGAGCGTGATGATAATAATCTGGCTGGCGAGTTTTGAGCCAAACTCCCTCAACGATAACCAGATAAATCCCCATGCCAGTGGTTAGTACTGGCCATAACATGTGAAAAATTGCGGTGATTGCGAACTGCATTCGCGAGAGGGCAACGGTGTTATGAAGTAACTCCATTTGGTTCTGCTCCTGACCTGTTTCTCTCGCAGTCTAGCGCAGTTTTCCGGTAGATTTAGTTGGCTGAGTTTTTATTGTCGTACCGATCGATTACACTTATGACCGATTCATTGAAGGGTGGAATCTTGCCAGTAGCTTCTAGATCTCTGAGGATATAATTTAGTTGATTGGCGATCGATCCAATCGATACAGGATGGCCACGATCTACCTGACGAACTGTTTGGAGGAAATAAGCGCGAATTTGTTTTCGAGAATGAGTGGGATGCTTATTGAGATATTCTATGACGCTGTGACGATCGATCATTTACTCTACCAAAATCGGACTTAAGCTTATTATCACGCGATCGTCAAGAATTGTGTCAATGTCTTAACAATTTCATCGCTATTTTAATAATTTAGGCGGTAGCCGACTTTGCGTACTGTGAGGATCGGATTTGGTTTTCCCAGCTTTTTGCGGAGGGATAGCACATGGCTATCTACCGTACGTGGATTGTCAATACCTCCATCCCAGGCGCGATGCAGCAGATCCTGACGGTGGACTGCTTGCCCGTTCGCTTGCGCCAAAACATAAATTAGACTAAACTCTTGGGGGCTGAGATCGATTGATTTGTCTCTAATAAAAATCCGTCGCCTGACCACATCGATGCGAAGATCCCCACAGAGTAAATCTGTCGGAATTGTTGCCCTGATGCGGTTGCGCCGCAGTAGAGCCGTCACTCGCGCGAGAAACTCTGGCATCCCAAAAGGTTTTTTGAGGTAATCATCAACCCCAGCTTGCAGAGCTGTCACCACATCGATTTCCCGAATCCGCGCCGACAACATCAACACCAGCGAATTGCCTTGGGGGTACAACCATTTACAAAATTCAATCCCCTCGCCGTCGGGCAAATCCGAATCGAGGATGACTAGAGCTGAAGATCCTCGCTCGCCGAGCTGATAAGCGTGCTTCAATGTTGGCGACTGCTGTACTCGATAACCAGCTTGTTGAAGATGCCAAGCGAGGAGAGATCGTAAGTTGTGATTGCCTTCGACAATGTGAATCAGCACACTTTTTAGAACACTCGATAATTTTGGGTGAAAAATGGTAAAAGATCGGGCTACCGCCAACGAAAGTTTCCCGATCTCGACTTCAATAGTTGTACTAATATATAAACTTGGAACAAGATCGGTAAGATTAGCGATCTAATATCTAAATCTACCCCCCACCCGACAGTGTATTGTCCGTACCTAATTTCCTGGCAATCTGCGTTAAGGTAGATTTACCCCAAGTGCGTCGAATTTAATCTATCCTATTTAATACGTCGAGGGATTTAGCCATGCTGCAAACTACAGAAACAATTAGGCACTATCAAAAACTTACCGATGCCTTGGTCGAAATGTGGCATCGCGGCTACCGCTTTGAGGATTTGCGATTATATCTCGATGGTTATTTGGCAGCACTGCGCCTCACCAATACCCTAGAAGCCTATCAAATCAATCTACTCGAAGAAGAGACGATGCGGTATATCTACGATACCTCAAACTTTGCCCAGCTCGAACCAGAACGAGAGACAGGTTATTACTAGATGAGTTGTGAGGGTCTCAAGCAAGATCGATCGGTTAAATTGCTAACCGATCGATCTAGACATTAACTAGCGAGAGCAACTTCTACCATTTGTTGAAGTTCGCCTTTTTGGTAAAGTTGGGTCAGAACATCAGAACCGCCTATAAACTCACCATTGATATATACCTGGGGAATTGTCGGCCAGTTCGAGTATTCTTTTATACCTTGACGAATTTCTCCATCTGCCAAAACATCGAGAGTTTCGTAAGGTACGCCCAAGATATTAAAAATCTGTACGACTTGGTTGGAAAATCCACATTGGGGCATCATTTTATCGCCCTTCATGAACACCATAATCTTATTATCTTTCAGTAAAGTATCGATTCTTGCTGTTGTAGTCATGGTTGGGGAAAATAATAGGAAATCTATATCTTTAGTTTACTGCTAGAGTATCTGCCTGTGGCTGCTATGGATTGGCAACTTTCCAGGCTTCGGGGGTATGAGTTTCTAAGGCGAGGGCGTGGATAGCCTCACTTGCCATTTCTGCACGAACGCAACCATATACTAGTTGATGCTGCTGTACGAGGGATTTACCTGCAAATGCACTGGAAATTACCACTGCTTTGTAATGATCTCTAGTACCTGTTAAATCGATGACTTCAACTTGGGCATCAGGGATACCTGCTTCGATCTTTGCTTTGACTTGGCTGGGAGTAATCGCACTCATTTTGAACTTAGTCTCTAGATCTGCTTTGTACTCACTAGATTATACAGGCAATGGTCGAGAGTGGAGTTCTCTGGGTGTAAAGCACAGGCTACCAGAGCTAACCTATGTGGTAAAGCAACAGCCACGCTTGTTAGGACATACCCCCGACTTCTTGGAGAAGTCGGGGGTATCGCAGTAATGGTCGAGATGTCCGATTATACAGGGAATGGTCGAGAGTGGATTTCTCTGAGCGTGAAGCGACAGGTTTGGAGGGGGGATTACAACAGGAGAGATCGCTCGTATTGAGACTACTTTCTCGGAAGCTAGGATCTCTCAATCCCCAACTAACCGAGCGTGTAAATAGCTTATCGATCGAAAATGTCGAATCTCTGGGGGAAGCTCTGCTAGACTTTGGTGATGCGACAGAGTTGGAACATTGGCTTTCGAGCATCGATGCTCAAAAGTAAAGCCGAAACGGTTGTAAGATAATCTAGTCACAAACCGATAAGATAAGTAATGCTCCGGTTGAGTGTCTTTATTCCAATTACAAACTACAATTATGCGATCGAAGACCAAACTTTCTCTGATTATCTTGAGTGCGATCGTTACCGGATTGATGGTAGTCCCTGTAGAAGCGACCCCAGTAGTTCCTAGTGCTATTCCTGTTGTTGCTGATGGTAATGAATTCCAAGCTTTAGTATTGGGTTTGGTTCAGGGAATTACAGAATTTTTGCCAATTAGTAGTACTGCTCACTTATTGATAACGACCAAGGTTTTTGGCTGGCAACAACTGGGGCAAAAAGATTATGCTGATGCAATTCAGTTTGGTAGTGTGATAGCTGTTTTTATCTACTTTTGGAAAGATATTACTACGGTTGTTTCTGGTGGGGTAGCTGGACTGATGCGTCAGGATTGGCAAGATATTAATGTCAAAATATTGGTAGGGATTGCTGTTGGTACTTTTCCCGCACTTATCCTTGGTTATTTGGGTAAAGATATATTGCCCGATAGCGCACAGATTATCGCAGTTATGTCACTCGTTATGGCAACTTTACTACTTATTGCCGAACGTTTTAGTACCCACAAACGGGACTTCGATAATTTAGAAATCAAAGATGGTTTTTTAGTTGGTTTGGCTCAAGCGATCTCCCTAATTCCTGGTGCTTCTCGCTCTGGCTCTACTTTGACGGCTGGTTTATTTCTAGGTTTGGATCGAGGTACAGCAGCTAGATTTTCTTTTTTGGTGGGAATTCCAACATTGACAATCGCTACTTTATATAAGGCTTTGAAAATATTCAAGGAGAATGAATTGCCCATTTCCTACCTCGCAGTGGGAACGGTTTCTACTTTTGTTTTTTCTTATCTCTCGATCGCGTTCCTCCTCGACTATCTCAAGAAAAAAGATACGATGGTATTCGTCTGGTATCGTTACGCTTTTGGTGCGACAATTCTTATCGCGCTAGCTTCTGGTTGGAAAGGATAAAGTCGAATTGATGTGCAATAAACCCGACTTCTTCAAGAAGTCGGGTTTATGTCATAGCTAGTTATTTAATGCTAAAGCCCAATGGATAGCAGCGGGATAATAATTTGGCGATTCGATCGGAGTTGATTTGGCGATCGAATGTTTTCGATCGAGATATCTACGGAGTTTGGCACGTACAGAGCGATTGCCCAAGGCAGTAATGATTTCATTTGCCGATTTATATCGATCGACAATAGTTATTGTCACCATTTTACTGATAATATCCCTCAAATCTCGATCGATCTTCAAGCCTTCCGACCAAATTAATTCACAGGTATATGGATCTGTGGGAAACTGGGTAGGCTCCTTACCTGTCAATAGGTACAGACAAGTAATGCCTAATGAATAGAGATCGCTAGCATACACTGTTCGATCGGCAAGTTGTTCGGGTGGTGCAAATCCTGGGGTACCGATGGCTCTGCTGACAATGTGTGGCGAGCTGGGATCGATCGCAGGATAAAGGTCTTTGACAGCCCCAAAATCGATCAAAACGAACCGGAGATCGGTTTGACACAAAATGATGTTCTGCGGCTTGATATCGCGGTGAATCAGCCGATGTCGATGGATATACTCTAATAGGTGCAGCATCTGAATCAGAAATCTGGCTACTTCTGTTTCTGTAAACCGCCTTTGTTCTTGGACGATTTGTGCTAGATTTCGACCGGGGATATATTCTTCTACCAAGTAGAGATCTGTTCCAATCCTAAAATAATCTAGTAGCGCGGGAATCTGGGCATGACTCCCCAATCGACTCAAGCTTCTGGCTTCCTGATAAAATCGCCACCGCGCAGCCGTCATCAAAGCAGAGTTGGTAAATCTCGGTGCGAGCTTTTTGATCGCACACAGCGGTTGTCCTGGTAAGTAAATATTTCGCGCCAGAAAGGTCACTCCGAAACCGCCTCGACCCAGTATAGACTGGATTAGATAACGTTTAGCAAAGATTTTACCTGGAGCCTCATTTGTCACGCACTGTATTAAAATTGAATATCTACCAGCATGATGTTACCAATTTTACTTATCTTCGGATTCAGTACAATGGCGGAAAAGGAGAGTGGGATTTTAGGGATGAGGATTTAATAATATGTATATCTGTAGGTTGGGTTATCTCCGAAGGGAGACGCTCCGCGAACGAGGCTCAACCCAACCTACGCAAGTTATTGAATCCTTTTTCTTTAGCAAGATCTCAGGCTATACCCATTCAAAGTATAGCTCCACTCCAAAAGTTAAATTCTCGTTCGATAGTTCAACGACATAGCCATTTTTCTACTCCCATGCAATCTAGTGAAATTATTATCCTTGGTGGCGGAGTCATCGGTTTAGCCATCGCCATAGAATTACGGTTGCTAGGCGCGCAAGTGCGAGTTTTGAGTGCGGACTTCCAAGCGGCGGCGGGACATGCCGCAGCGGGCATGTTGGCACCACAGGCGGAACAAATTTTGCCTGGTGCGATGTTGGATTTGTGTTTGGCAAGTCGCGCTCTATATCCTGAGTGGGTGGAGCAGATTCGACAGATATCTAATTTGGATCCAGGTTATTGGCCATGCGGTATTTTAGCACCGCGTTATACTGATGTCGATCCGGGTGTAGACTGGTTGAATCGAGAGTCGATCGAACATCATCAACCAGGCTTGAATCCGACTATCGCTGGGGGTTACTGGTATCCAGCCGATGGACAAGTAGACAACCGCGCCCTAATTAACGCTCTGTGGGTCGGCTGTCAGTCTTTGGGTGTAAAATTCCAAGATGGCGCAAAAGTCACTACCATTCATCACCACCACAGCAAGATAACTCACCTCGATACAACTCAAGGTGAAATGTCTGCCCAGCACTATATACTAGCCACTGGTGCATGGACACAGGAATTATTACCTATTCCCATCACGCCCAAAAAAGGGCAAATGTTATCGCTGCGAATTCCCTCGGTGCAACTCGATAATTTACCTTTGCAACAGGTTCTATTTGGGGAAGAAATCTACATCGTTCCCCGCCAAAATGGCAGAATTGTCATCGGCGCAACGAGTGAAAATGTTGGTTTCGCACCGCACAATACAGGGGTTGGCGTAAATCGACTTTTAACTAATGCCATTCGACTATTTCCCATCCTCGCAGACTTCCAACTGGAGGAATGCTGGTGGGGTTTTCGCCCTGCGACTCCCGACGAATTACCAATTTTGGGCGAAAGTGCTTACTCTAATTTGACTCTTGCTACGGGACATTACCGGAATGGGATTTTACTCACGCCAATTACGGCGCGATCGATCGCCAGTCTAGTATGGTATCAGCAATCCGATCGACTAATATCTAATTTTAATTGGGAAAGATTTAGGATTGCTATCCCCTAGGCTGAGGCAAAGAGCGGAATTGTTGCAAAATTAATGTAGTTAACGTGAATTCGGGATAAGGAAAATCGATCTGCTTCGTTCAAATACCGCCCTGAACTATTAGCCCCAAATTCATTTGTTTGCGGAGCGTCTGCCAACGCAGAGGGCGGTGCAGAAGCGAAGCTAGGAGTCATTAGGCAAATATCCTTAACCCAAACTCACTTTAGTTACTATTGTCCTGCTTGTTTTTGGACTTTATCTAATAGTTCCTGGCTTAGTTTGATAAATGCTTTTGAGCCAGCCGAGCCAGGATTATCTAATACTACGGGCTGGAAACTATCGATCGCTTTAGCTACATTCACATCCATCGGAATCCGCGCTTGGAAGATTTTTTCAGGCTTGAAATCTTGGCTGACTCGTTCCATCACTCGATCGTAATAACGCGCAAACAATGTGCTGCCAGACAGGATAAAGGCAATGCCTAATAAGCTACTCTCCAGACAATTCTTATCACCATCATGAGCTTCCCGCAATTTGGTAATCCGTCTTTCCAATAATTGCATTCCTACTAATGATAGCGGTTCGGGACGAGCGGGCATAATATAGAAGTGACTAGCCATAATCCCACTTCTAGTCAGCAGATTATAACCAGGGGCACAGTCGAGAATGATAAAATCATAGTCATCGACAATAGGTGCTAAAATATTCTTAATTAATGAGCCTTCAAATCCATTCCAGACATCGATAAAATCTACATTGGGATTGTCGATCGTCTCCTGGTGGAGTTTTTCTGATACTAGATATTCGTCATAGATATCAATATCGCCCGACAATAGATCGAGTCCACTCACACCACAGACATCGTTAGTGATTAAATCTTCCGTATCGAACTTATAACGACTACTCGGCTTGAGAATCTTGGCGATCGAATAACTAACTGTCTTCTTCTCTCGTCTAATTTGAGCAAATTCTTGGGGTGTTACCAAGCTTAGGGTAGCACTAATCTGGGTATCCAAATCTACCACTAGTACTCGCTTGGAATGAAACTTCGCCAGACAAGCGGCTAGATTGACAGTTAGGGTAGTTTTGCCAACACCCCCTTTCATATTCACAGTGGCGATGACTAATCCCATGATTCACCTAAAATAGCTTCCTGACATCCACAAGCACGAATATCATAATCGATTTCGATCGCGAAGTGTGGACTGTGCCCAATCGCACTTCGATCGATCCGATCGATTCCGGCACACTAAACGATCGGCTCTTGTTGGGTCGATCTTAGCATGGGTTGGCGTAGGCATAGCCTCTCCTCGCGAGCTACCGTGTACCGACAAGTCGGCTAGACTTCGTTTTAGGTTGATTTACCCCACCCCAGCCCTCCCCTTGGCAAGGGGAGGGCTGGGGTGGGGTAAACAACCTATGCAGCAACTCAAACGGACTTGTGTATGCAGGGTAGCCTCGCGAGAGAATCGACTCCGAGCCGAGCCAAAAGTTGAAGGGTGGCTGTTTGGAAAAACCTTTGGCTTTGTGGGAAGATCGATCTCAACTGGCTAAATGGCTGAGGTCGATCGCGACGACCCACAGTTATATTAGTGACATGAGGTTGGTTCTACGAGTCAAATCGACAACCAACTGCTGGGCGGGAGACCCGCCTAGCACTCAATAATCTTTTTTAGTAATGTTGGTCTCAAGCTTAGTACATTACCAAAGGAAATCGGGGTTTCAAATTCAATGTCGATCGTTAGTTATTAACGATTGACATTTTTTTTGGATACTTCAAATTGCCATAGATCTCGGCGGCATAAGTAAGGCTAGTATTTAATCCTCACTCCCAACTCCCAACTGTCTTGAAAAGGTGCTCTACTTGGGGTTTCCCCAAGTAGAGCACCTTTTCGCTCCCAACTTTCCTAAATAGTAGGTTCATTTACGCTGGGAACTACTAGTGTCTTTCGATCGATCTCAACTTACTTGAGTTAACTTCAACTCTGTTTGCGTAGCATCTTCTGAGTAGCTACTCTGGGCGCGTACAGCACGAAACATCCCAAATCGGCATAATCCCTGCCCAAATGCCAACCGCATCAATAGAATAGTCGGTACTTCCCGCAGAGATTTGATAAATCCCGCTACACCAAAACTAACCAATCCCTTGGGGCGAGCGATACCTTGCCAAATCGAATCGATCCAGGAAGGTAGGGTTTGTTCCGTCCAATCTGCGGTGGTAACAGTGCCCTGTACAAAGCCTGTTGCTGCTAATAGCTCTGAAAACCCTTCGATGCTAGAAAACGCTGGATGGGACCATTGGTCGAGGAGCTGCTGCATGACAGGTTTCTCCCACAAGTTTAGCGGAATTTGGCGATCGTCCCGCTGATTCCAGTCTGCAACTACTAGCAACCCACCTGGCTTGAGTACCCGCAGCAACTCTTTGGCAAACACCGCTTTATCGGGCATATGTGGCCCAGCTTCGATCGACCATACCACATCAAAACTAGCATCGGGGTATGAAAGAGCCATCGCATCATCCACCCGAAACTGGACATTCAATTCCTGGGGCGTTAGTGCCTGAGCGCGTTGAACCTGTTGGGGACTGATGGTAACTCCTGTAACTGCAAACCCATAATCTCGCCCCAAAATCCGACTACTGCCGCCAATACCACAGCCCACATCGAGCACCGTAGTACCAGAGGGCAATTTGTCCAATCCACCCCAGCGCACCATCTCATGCACAAAGTCCGATTTAGCTGTCAGAAAGTCTTTTTGCTCCGGCGGTGAGCCATAATGACCGAGGTGGATATGTTCGCCCCAGTAAAATTCCAAAATCCCATCTTCTGTCCACTCATCGTATGAGGTAGCCACAGAATTAGAAGATTGATATGGACGAGCGGTAAGTAGATAGATGACGATACCGATCGCTAAGACTCCCAGTATAAGTCCAAGTCCAGTTAGAAATAAGTTCATCTCGTTGGCGAAGCCTCTCCTTTGGTGAATCGATGCCTAAAGTATCCAATATAACAATCCTCATGGGTAAGGCTTGCACCTACACAGTCAACCTGTGGGTGCCCCTTGTGGGTACCCTCAACTGCTGAATTAGTAATTCTATCTAATATTGGGATCGCCTCGGAAGCCTCCGCGCCAGGGTACCCACGAGGGGTACCCCTACAGGTTGACTGTGAGAGGGTTATTTTTTGCTTGGTGGAGGATCGCCTCGGAAGCCTCCGCGCTAGGGTACCCACGAGGGGCACCCCTACAGGTTGATTGTGAAAGGTTTATCTTTTGGCTAAGCGGTGGCGATCTGAATGCCCAAAACGTCGCAGTAGAAACGGATTGACGCTGCCAAATCCCCGAATCAACCCATAGTTATGTAATAAACGCATTGCCTTCTGGACGAAATTGGTAGCCAAATTTGCGAATAGATGTGTCTTCAGGCCGTATGATAGCGTTTTGGCACCGTTTGTTACCAGCTAACTAAGAACTAGGGTGCAGATCCACATTGTTTGAGGATCCATAAGCTGTCCGAATCACCAGGGAAGAACTGAATGAATATGCCAGATATGGCGATCGTCGAAATTAAAGCTAGAGAGATTCTCGATTCTCGCGGTCGTCCCACAGTAGAAGCAGAAGTATACTTAGCCAATGGCGGATTTGGGCTTGCTCAAGTCCCTAGTGGTGCATCGACGGGTAGTTTTGAAGCTTGCGAATTGCGCGATGACGATCCTAGTCGCTACGGCGGGAAGGGTGTGCTCAAAGCTGTTGCCAATATCGAAGGGGAAATCGCCAATACGCTAGCAGGGATGGATGCTTTCGATCAAATGGCGATCGATCGGGCGATGATTGAGTTGGATGCTACGCCAAATAAGACTAATTTGGGTGCTAATGCCATTCTCGCAGTATCCCTCGCCAATTCCAAAGCTGTTGCTAATGCTTTAGGAGTTCCACTCTATCGCTATTTGGGCGGCCCTTTGGCAAATCTGTTGCCAGTACCATTAATGAATGTGATCAATGGTGGTTCTCACGCCGCGAATAACGTGGATTTCCAAGAATTTATGATCGTACCTGTTGGGGCGACTTCTTTTAAGGAAGCCCTCCGGTGGGGAGCCGAGATATTTGCCGCTCTGAGCAAAGTTTTAGACCATAACGGTCTTTTGACTGGCGTGGGGGATGAAGGGGGCTTCGCGCCCAATCTAACGTCCAATAAGGTTGCATTAGACCTGTTGATTACGGCGATCGAGTTTGCTGGGTACAAACCTGGTACCCAAATCGGTTTGGCTCTCGATGTAGCGGCGAGTGAATTTTACAAAGATGGCAACTATACCTACGATGGTAGTAGCCATACCCCCGCTGAATTCATCGACTATTTGGCAGACTTAACTACCAAATATCCGATCGTGTCGATCGAAGATGGTTTGCATGAGGATGATTGGGCAAACTGGAATTTACTCACTCAGAAAATCGGCTCGAAAGTTCAACTAGTCGGCGACGATTTATTTGTGACTAATTCCGTGCGTCTCCGTGAAGGCATCAAGCAAAAATCAGCTAACGCGATCTTGATCAAACTCAATCAAATCGGCACTCTGACTGAAACCTTGGAAACGATCGATCTAGCTACTCGCAATAGCTTCAAATCTATCATCAGCCATCGTTCTGGTGAAACTGAGGATACCACGATCGCCGATCTCGCAGTGGCGACTCGTGCGGGGCAAATCAAAACTGGTTCCCTCTGTCGGAGCGAGCGGGTGGCAAAATACAACCGCCTCCTCCGCATCGAAGATGAACTAGGCTCGCGCGCTCTGTATGCTGGATTGGGCTAATTGAGCCGAGGGAATTTGGAGGTAAAAGGCTCGACTACCCAATGATAGTCGAGCCTCTTCCATCTAAATCCTCGATCGATCGCACATCCCAAATAAATCTCGCGTGCAAATCCCCTCCAAGGAGGGGTGCCCTGTATACACAAGTCAGCTAGACTTCGGCTGAGGTTAATTTACCCCCCCAACCCCCCCTTGGAAAGGGGGGGCTTTGCTCCCTCCCCTTTCCAAGGGGAGGGCTGGGGAGGGGTAAATCAACCTACGCAGCAACTCAAATAACTTGTGTATACACGGTAGCCTCGGAGGGGTGCCCGAAGGGCGGGGTGGGTGCCCACCCGAACTAAACCCTTCCAATCCCGAATGAATAGATTTTAAGGAGGTTGTTAGGAGTGGTGTAGCGGAGGTTTACCCACCCCGCCCTACGGGCACCCCTCCCAGGAGGGGATTTTGGTTGGTTAGTGGTGGCGGGAATATCCAAGCAATTCCCAATCCAAAATCCGTCTTGACTGAAACACATTGCTAGGCGGGTCACCCGCCCAGCGCGGAGGGAACCTCCGCGTGATTTCAGTCGCAAAATCCAAAATCAATCCATTCTCCCCAACAAAGTTGCCACCGCCCAAGCTAGGCGATTCGATTCGACAGGTTTTGCTAAGTGAAGTTGAAAGCCAGCCGATATCGACTCTTGACGATCCCAATCTCCCGCATAGGCGGTAATGGCGGCGGCGGGAATTTTGCCGCCAGAGTCAGCATTCAAGGCTCTGATCTGCCGAATCAGCGAATAGCCATCTTGTTCTGGCATTCCAATATCGGATAATAAGACATCATAACCCTGGGGATTGTCGATGATTTTGGCGAGTGCTTCTTCTGCCGAAGCTACTGCGGTTACTTCCATTCCATACGTCTCCAAAAGTCCGATCGATACTTCCCGCATATCCGCCACATCATCCACCACCAAGACGCGCACACCTGTCAATGAGGGGATATTTAGATCCGTTGGTATTTGTGGATTAACGGGTAGATCGACTGGCTCTAATGCGCGGATATTTGCGGCGGGGGCTGGTTTGACTCGAAGGGGCAAGGTGACGATAAATGTGGATCCTTTATTTTCCCCCAGGCTCTCTACGCCGACGGTACCGCCATGGAGTTCGACGAGATGACGCACGATCGATAAGCCAATCCCCAAGCCAGAATTGGAGCGGGAATGACTACCGTCAGCTTGAGAGAATCTGTCGAATATATAGGGAAGAAAGTCGGGTTTAATTCCTTGCCCGGTATCGCTGACAGTAATTTTGGCTTGTTCGTTTATGTATTTTAATTCGATCGTGATTTTGCCGCCGATCGGTGTAAACTTAATCGCATTTGCGAGTAAGTTCCACATTACTTGTTGCAAGCGGATCGGATCGGCGAGAATTTTGTAAGTCGAACGATCGAGTTTGGATTCGATCGCAATATTCCGCGCAGTTGCGGCTAAATTGACGATTTCAATTGCTGCATTAATGACGGGAATAAGTTTAATTAGACTGCTATCTAATGTGAGTCTACCAGTGGTAATGCGGGAAATATCGAGGATGTCTTCGATTAGTTGGGATTGGGCTTGAGCGCAACGTTCGATCGTTTCTAGCCCTCTAGCGATTTTGGCATCATCGAGTTTATTCATGCGTAACAAATGCGCCCAACCAATCATCGCTGTGAGGGGATTTCGGAGTTCGTGAGAGAGGGTAGACAGGAAATCATCCTTGGCGCGATTGGCTGATTCTGCGGTCATTCGTGCCGATTGGGATTCGATTAGGAGTTGGCTATATTCGCGCTCCAATCGTTTTGATTCGGTGATATCTTCGATCGCCAGCAAGATAGTTTGGACATCATCGATTGCTACCATTCTGCGGGCATTGAGCAGCATTACTTTATGACCGATTTGCTCGAAGTCATGTTCTACTTCAAAATCTTTGAAGGTAGCATTATTATTCAGTATTTCCAATAATAGCGATCGCAGTTGGGGGATATTCCACTGTCCATTACCCAATTCAAAAATTGAATGTGTCTCAGTTTGAATCGGTGGGACTTGGAATGTTTGATAAAAAGCATGATTGGCAGTAATTGCTTGTAGATCTAGATTCAAAACGATCAGCGGTTCGACGACAGCTTCGACGATCGCTTCGGCATAATCTCGCGCAGCAATGAGCTTCTGACTGCTGGATTTGAGATCGTTGATATCCATCAATACTAATACCGCCCCATCGATTTTGCGATCGATCGTTAGATAGGGACGAATTCGCAATTCATACCAATGTCCATCTCGATCTTGGATTTCCTCTACGGTCAAATTTAGCGTCCGAATTACCGCCAAAATCTGCTGTTCTAGATCGGCTATATTCAGGGTATGAACGATATCACCCAAATGTCTACCGACATCTGTACCAATCAGATGAAAGACTCTTTCCATTGCAGGTGTAAACCGCCGAATTCGTAAATCGTTGTCTAGAATCAGAATTGGAATATTCGTACTGCTGAGGAGATTTTGGAGGTCGCTAACGATATGATTTAGCTCTAGATTGCGGCGATTTAATTCATCACCGATCGTAATCAATTCTTCGTTGGTAGACTGGATTTCTTCTTTGGCGGTTTCTAGTTCTTCATTCATGCTTTGCAATTCTTCATTGCTCGACAAGATCTCCTCATTTGCCGCACGGAGATCTTGATTGGTGGCTTGTTGTTCTTCGACGATCGATTGCAGTCTGTCGGTGGTATTTTTTAGCTCTTGTTTGAGTCTAGCAATTTCTTGGAGATTTTCTAATTGTTGCATCTCAGCGGGAGAATTTGGATCGGTGCCGATCGGGAGTGAGATTGTATCGATGGAAGTTTCTTCAAATAGCACCAAGAAAAAAGATTCTGCGCTAGTCTGAAATGGGGTAACGTGAATATTAATTTGTCGAGTACTATTGCCTTCCTTGATGTTCAAACCTTTGTATTCGATCGACTGTTCTTGCTGCCCCGCACGGCGAATCATACTCTGAAGTTCTAGCCGCAATTCTGGTTTTGCCATCTTCAATAAATTGAAGCTAGCTTTCCCCGGCGAAGGTTCGAGATAAGCACTAGTTTGACCGCGAAATTGGACGATATCTAAATTAGCATCGATCGTTACTCCGACTGGAGCGTGCTGATTCAGGACAATTCGATCGGCTTCCTTTTGAATTTTGAGATCGTTTACCTTCTTTCCTGCCAATACTTGCGGTTCGGTATTTGCAAACACCCAATTGCTAGTTCGATCGCCAATCCATTGGGCTACGGCTGCCGA
Organism: Chamaesiphon sp. VAR_4_metabat_408; assembly: GCA_031422115.1. Taxonomy (GTDB): domain Bacteria; phylum Cyanobacteriota; class Cyanobacteriia; order Cyanobacteriales; family Chamaesiphonaceae; genus Chamaesiphon. The sequence goes on from JANOPX010000170.1 coordinate 59,069, forward strand.
CTTTTTCGCATAAATCTTGTTTTTCTTATCGACTAAACTAAACAAGTCCAAAAAATCACCAACAGTTTCCGAACCGCTCAACATCAAAAAGCCCGCTGGATTTAGCCCATAGTGAAAAATCGGCAACAGCTTCTTTTGCAACGAGCTGCCTAGATAAATCAACACATTCCGACAGCTAATCAAATCCATCCGCGAAAAAGGCGGATCGCTAATCAGATTCTGTCTCGCAAATACACAGAGTTCTCGCACACTCTTGGAAATCTGATAACCACCTTCAACCGAAATAAAAAACTGACTCAACCGATCTGGCGAAACATTTGCTACCTGACTGGAAGTATAAAAACCACTCCGAGCATAATCGATCGCCGTCTCACTCACATCCGTCGCATAAATCTGAATGGGGAGATGGAGCATCCGCCTTGTCAAAAATTCTAATAGACAAATGGCGATCGAATATGCCTCCTCACCCGTCGAACAACCAGCAATCCAAATCCGCACGGGTACCCCTGGAGATTTTGCCGTCGTAATCATCGGGAAAACTTCCCGCTTGAGCACCTCAAAACTATCAGGATCCCGAAAAAAGCTGGTAACATTAATCAATAAATCGTGATATAGTGCCATCACTTCCGCTGGATTTTGGTGTAGATAAACAGCATAATCATCTATTTTTGCCGACTTTGACAACATCATCCGCCGTTGAATCCGCCGATTGAGAGTTGTCTGCTTGTAATGGGTAAAGTCTACCCCCGTCTGCGCCCGCAACAACCCAAAGATTGTCGTAATCCCATCCTCAGAGCTAACCTCCCCATCCACCAATTCTGGCTCCAACGCTAGCTCTAGTGCTGACGCTACCTCAGTCACAATATAGGGATGTTCACTCAGCTCGGCGATTTTTTCCGCAATCAGCTCAGGTGGCAATACAAAATCTACCTGTCCGGTAGCCACTGCCGTATTCGGCATACTATTCACCTTCGCTGTATCCTCAGATTGAGCGAAAGTAATTCCCCCCGCCGCCTTAATTGCCGCCAACCCAATCGAACCATCCCCATCGCCACCCGACAATACCACCGCAATGGCTCTATCTCCGCGTTCCTGCGCCAAAGAGAGCAAAAAGGTATCAACAGACATCAACCCCTTTTTCGATCGATCTCGCGGCGTTAGGAGCAGCACTCCACGGGCGATCGTCATGCTCGCATTGGGCGGAATCACATATACTCGATTTGGCTCTACCGCCATCCCTTCTTGCACCTCAATCACAGGCATTGTAGTCGAGCGAGACAAAATCTCACTCAACAGACTCTCTCTGTCTGGAGACATATGCTGAATCAGCACAAATGCCATCCCCGTATCTATCGGTAAATGGCTCAATAATTGGCTAAATGCTTCTAATCCACCAGCCGAAGCACCAATCCCGACGATCGGAAATAACTTTGATGGCTTACCCTCTTCATTCACGGGCGGTGTGGGTTCAGTCTTCCGAGTAGAACGTTTGGAGTTCATGAGGTTGGAGACATCGTTACGCTTCAAAAATTGTAACCGCTTCAATTCGGTTCGATCGGCAAACAACGCTATCTCTTTAGATTCATCGACATTGCTCAGTTGAAGTGTACACAAGTTATTTAAGTTGCTGCGTAGGTTGTTTACCCCTCCCCAGCCCTCCCCTTGCCAAGGGGAGGGAGCAAGCGCAAGCCTTTCCAAGCTAGCTTTGTATGCACAAGTTATTTGAGTTGTGCCGGAGGTTGTTTACCCCTCCCCAGCCCTCCCCTTGCCAAGGGGAGGGAGCAAGAGCAAGCCTTTCAAAGGCTACCTTTGTATGCAGAAGTTATGTGAGTTGTGGCGGAGGTTGTTTACCCCTCCCCAGCCCTCCCCTTGCCAAGGGGAGGGAGCGAAGCCCCCCCTTTCCAAGGGGGGGTTGGGGGGG
>JANOPX010000171.1:0-16368 GCA_031422115.1 Chamaesiphon sp. VAR_4_metabat_408
CGTCCCCCCGTCCCCCTCTCCCCCGACAATGCACCGTCGCTCCTTTCTAGTCACCCTTGGTAGTCTGGCTCTAGCCCCGATGTTCGCCAGTTGTCAAGCTGAAGATCGATCGATCTTACGGGTGTTGGCACTGAAAAGCTCACTTCCACCGCAATTATTGCCTGGATTTATCAAATCCATTCAATCTAGTCATAAGGTAGAAGTAGTTTTTGAGGGGCAATTTAAAGAGATTATTACTCAACTTCAGGAATGGTATAAAACGGGTGAGGCGGAAGCAAAAGGGTTTAAAGTGCCCTTAGTTCCTGCTGCCAAATCGTCAGAATATATTCCTAATTTGGTAAGTATGGGCGATGCTTGGCTTTCAACCGCAATTCAGGCAAAAACGATCGAACCTGTCGATATCCAGAAATTACCTAACTGGGGTAAATTAGACTCACGCTGGCAGGAATTAGCCATGCGTGACGATCGAGGTAATAGCATCCCCAAAGGACAGGTTTGGGGTGTACCTTATCGATGGGGAACTACCGTTATTATCTATCGTCGCGACAAGTTGAAAGCTGCTGGAATTCCTGTTCCCCAAGATTGGTCGGATTTATGGAATCCCAAGTTGAGACAGCGAATTTCGGTCTTAGATCGATCGCGGGAAGTCATTGGTTTAACGCTCAAGAAATTAGGCTACTCTTATAATCATCCCGATCTTACTCAAATTAAAGATCTCAAATCAACCATTCAAGAACTTCACCAACAGGTCAAATTTTATAGTTCCGACAACTATCTTCAACCCTCGATTATGGGCGACACTTGGATGGCTGTAGGCTGGTCTGGTGATGCGATCGAGCTAATGCAGAAAAACTCAAATATTGGGGTAATTGTACCGCGTTCTGGTACCGCAATTTGGGCAGATCTCTGGGTACAACCAACTATGAAAAATAAAACTGATGCGATCTCTCGATCGAAATTAGCTCATCAATGGATTGACTACTCTATCCAACCACAACCAAGTAATCAGATTTCTCTATTTACCCCTGGTACAGCACCATTATTAACTGGTATTAATCCCACTCAAATCTTGCCAGATATTCAACGAAACCCTTTGATATTACCACCGAAAACTATTCTAGATAAGAGCGAATTTCTCTATCCATTAGCTGCAACTAGTCAAGCACAATTCGATGCTCTCTGGCGAGAAATTCGTCAAACTAAAGTTAATATTCTGGATTGAATCATTTGTAGATTTTCTGCAATTCACAAGTAGGGGCAATTCATGAATTGCCCCTACTTGTGAATTGCAGAGGCGCGGCATTTTGCTCGCCCTATGTCTACGCTAGCTACTATACTAAAAATGCTTAGAAACTGGACTTTCTAGAATTACGGTAGATCCCCGACTTCTCCAAGAAGTCGGGGATCTGTCTCATAGCTAATCGATTCGCAAAGTTCAGTCTTTAGCCGTTTGCAGTATAGTATTCTTATCGTTAAAACTCCATTGTCAAAGGTGCGCGAGGGAACGGAATGACATCGCGGATATTACCCATTCCAGTCATAAACTGTACCAGTCGTTCAAAACCCAAGCCAAAGCCAGCATGAGGAACAGTCCCATAACGGCGTAAATCTAGATACCACCAGTAGTCGGCGGGATTCAAACCCTGAGCGATAATTCGACGTTCGAGTACATCGAGACGTTCTTCTCGTTGGGAACCACCGATAATTTCACCAATTTTCGGGGCTAAAATATCCATTGCGGCGACGGTTTTACCATCGTCATTGAGCCGCATGTAAAAGGCTTTGATTTCGACAGGATAGTCAGTCAGGATGACTGGCTTTTTAAAAACCTCCTCGGCGAGATAGCGTTCGTGTTCTGATTGAAGATCTAGCCCCCAACTGACGGGATAGTCAAATTGTTTATCGGCTTTTTCGAGCAGCTCGATCGCGTTAGTATATGTTAGCCGCTCGAATTGGTTATTGATGATATTTTCGGCAGTTTCCAAGACAGACTTATCGATGCGCTCGTTAAAAAATTCCATGTCTGCTTGACAATGCTCCATCACATACTTGAATATATACTGGAGAAAGGCTTCAGCGAGATCCATATCGCCTAAAAGATCGCAAAATGCCATCTCTGGCTCGATCATCCAAAACTCAGCCAGGTGACGAGACGTATTAGAATTCTCCGCCCGAAAAGTCGGCCCAAAGGTGTAAACATTGCTAAATGCCATCGCCATCACTTCGGCTTCCAATTGCCCGCTGACGGTCAAATATGCCGCCTTGCCGAAGAAATCCTGACTGTAATCGATCTCTTTGTCGGGGGTGAGTGGGAGTTTTTTGAGATCTAGGGAAGTGACGCGAAACATTTCTCCCGCACCTTCGCAGTCACTAGCACTGATAATCGGCGTATGTACCCACAAGAAACCGCGCTCTTGGAAAAACTGATGAATGGCTGTGGCGCAGGCATTACGGACGCGAAATACTGCACTGAGAGTGTTCGTTTTGGCTCGCAAATGACCGATATCGCGCAAAAATTCAAAGGAGTGGCGTTTTTTTTGCAGGGGGTATGTTTCTGGGTCGGCTTCACCACATACTGATACTTGGGTAGCTTTGACTTCGATTCTTTGTCCTTTGGCTGGGGATGCGACTAATTCGCCTTCGATTTCGATCGATGCACCTGTATTTATCTGCTTCAGAATGGTAGCGTAATTGGGCACATCGTTATTAATTACTACCTGAATGTTTGCCAGACAGGAACCATCGTTGACATCGACAAAGGCAAATTCTTTGGATTCGCGTTTACTCCGAATCCAGCCTCTAACTGTGACAGTATCTCCAGGGTTTCCCCCACGGAGAATGGCGGCGATGTAGTTGGTAATCATAGGTTGGGGGGTGGGGGATTTATTCGATCTTCATCTTAGCTCATCTCTGAACCCCTGACCCCTTACCCTTTATCTACAAACGATTGTATCCGTAATTCTCGCCTCGATACCTCGCTCGCTACCACATGCACTACCATTTTTGTAGATGCGGATTGCGATCGGTTCTCTGGTTGTAGTAGAGCCATTTGCGGAGACAATCGAGTTACTTTTGCTAGTAAACTTGACTGTTTGGGGGAGTGTACCGATGATTTTCTCAGTAGTATTTTCGCGAGACTTGTCATGGTCGGTGACGGTATAGTTTGCCCATAAAGTAGTACCGACTTTGCCAGTGTATTCAATTCGATATTCGGTTTCACCACCAAAGGGATTTCCAAACATTTTCATCAAAAACACCGCTACCCCAGTTAATGTCAGCCAAACAACATATTCACTCTTCACAGCTTTACCGTCCCGATATCAAGATACATTTAATGTACCCAGTTCGCCCTGTAAAACAGCGTAGGCGCGATCGAGTTTACTCGATTTTTGCTGATATCGATCGATATTAGCTAGATCGGCTCTAGCTCTAGCTAATATCGATTGTTGCGCCGCCGACTCCATTGGGGAAAGTCTGCCGGAACTCTCTCATCAAGTCATCCATTTCAATCAATGCTTGATCTACATCCAGGGATAATACCCCTAAATTGGGGTCTGATTTCAACTTCAGCAGTAGTTCCCGCTTCTCTTCGACTTGTGTTATCCGTTGTTGTAGAGTTTGATTATTCATATATTTTTTTTCGATCGTCATTCTTCTAAAGTAACGTAGAATTAGCGATCGATCGCTAAAGTTACTGGAATCTGAAAAATTGATGAGATGAGTTATCTCTACAAACCTTTGCTAATCAGGCATTACAAGGATTTTTGATGGCTCTCTCAAACTACAATCTCCTCAAAGCCTCGATTTGTGACAGGTTTTGGTGGCAAGTACACTGCTTTCGTGACTAAATAGCCAAGATATGTAGTGGTGGGTTCTACAAAGAACTTTCGATTTTACTAATCGATCGCAAACAAAATCCACCCTCTCTACTAAGCACTAAAGATACTATCAAAAAACTCGATCGATTCCTCAAGAGAGAGGATAAAAGCATCGATTTCTTCGTAAGTATTATAAAAGTATAAACTCGCACGAGCGGTAGATGCAGCCTTGATAAAACGGTGTAAAGGCTGAGTACAATGATGTCCCGATCGAATCGCAATCCCACTTTGATCTAACATGGTAGAAAGATCGCTGGCATGAATTTCACCAGCAGTAAATGCGGCTAATGCAGCACGTTCTTTTGGTGCTTTTGGGCCATATATACGAATTTTAGGGATAAGTAATAGTTTCTCAAATAAATAGGCTGTTAATTCAGCTTCATAGGCATGAATTCGATCGATCCCAATATTTGTCAGATAATCTACCGCCGCACCCAAGGCAATTGCTTCGGCAATAGCGGGAGTACCAGCTTCAAATTTGTGGGGTAAATCTGCATAGGTAGAATTTTCGAGAAATACGTCAGCAATCATTTCACCACCACCCATGAAAGGCGGCATCGATCGCAATAAACTTAGCTTACCATACAAGAATCCAATCCCTGTCGGCCCACACATTTTATGCCCGGAAGCTACCAACCAATCACAATCTAAATCTTGGACATCTAGATTCATATGTGGGGCACTTTGGCAAGCATCAACTAATACTTTGGCATCGTATTGATGAGCGAGAGCAACAATCTCTTTAATTGGATTGATACAGCCTAATGTATTCGAGACATGAGCTACTGAGACTAGTTTAGTTTTCTCATTTACCAATGATTGATAATGTCCAAAATCGAACTCTTCATCGGGAGACAATTGGACAAACTTTAACCTGGCACCTGTCTTTTGGGCGATGATTTGCCAGGGAACTAGATTGCTATGGTGTTCCATCACTGTGAGAATAACTTCATCACCACGTTGCAGATTGCTCAATCCCCAACTATAGGCGACTAAATTAATTGCTTCAGTCGCATTACGGGTATAAACAATCTCATTTGGTGAGGCTGCATTGACAAATCTGGCAATCTTTTCTCGCGCACCTTCATAAGCATCTGTCGCTTCAGCACTAAGGGTATGTGCGCCACGATGAACGTTGGAATTGTAGTGACTATAGTAATATTCGAGAGTGTGAATTACGGCGTGAGGTTTTTGGGAAGTTGCCGCATTATCTAGATATATCAGCGGTTTGCTGTGAACCTCACGATGAAGGATCGGAAAGTCTGCACGTACCGTATCAGCGATAGTTTTAGTTTGAATAAAAGTCATATCCGTTTTGCCTGTAAAATTCTGGATAAATCGTTGTAATTCCTTTGCTCTATTCATGGCTCACTCATCTAAGCTTAGTTAAGAGTTTGACAAGTATTATTAGTTTACTTAAAAGCTTTGACAGCGATTGCTAGTTTCTCTCGAATTGAGGCGACGGGAATTCGATCGATAATCTCTACAGCAAAAGCATTAATTAATAATATTTTAGCTGTTTCTACGTCCAATCCCCGACTTTGGAGATAAAAAATCTCATCATCTTCCAGTTGGCTGACTGTCGCACCGTGAGAACATTTGACATTATCAGCGGTGATTTCCAATTGGGGTTTGGTATCGATTTTTGCATTGGCGGAAAGTAAGAGGTTGCGGTTTAATTGGGCTGCGTTGGTTAATTGAGCGGCTCTTGGTACGAAGACTTTACCATTGAAGATGGCATGGGCGCGATCGTCGATGATACACTTGTGCAATTGATTGGTAACGCCATGAGGTTTGGTGAGAGCGATGGTGCTATGGGTGTCTGATTCCTGCTCTCCATTTACCATTGCTAATCCGTTGAGATTGGTTTCCGTCTGCGCGCCGACTTGGAAGATTTCCCAATTGTGACGGGAAAGTTTAGCTCCAAAATCGATCGAGTTACCTGTATAACAGCTATGCTCAGATTGGGAAACTACCGTTTTGCCGATATGGATGGCGGTAATATCTTCATCCTGAATCCGACTATGGTTGAGTTTGGCATTTTCGCCGAGCCAGATTTCGGTGACGCTGTTATTGAAATAGCAACGCTCTGGAATTGAGGTGTGGAGATATTCTTCAACTAAAATAGCACTACTGCCAGTTTCGAGTACGACGAGGGTACGCGGCTGGATGGCGAAGGCGACATCTTTGACGCTAGCGATAAATAATAGATGAATGGGAGTGTCGAAGGCGATATCTTTGGCAAGCCAAATTACTGCGGCTTCGTTGATTCCGGCGGTATTAATGGCGGTAAAGACTTCTTCGCCGCCTGGTTGTTTGGCGAGATAATCGTTGACGGGTAATTTGAGATCGATCGCCGTGGTAAGATTGCCGATAAATACTCCCGTGGGTAAGTCTTCGATTTTAGATAGATGCGGTGCGTAGATACCGTTGACAAAGACTAAACGGGTGTTGCTGGCTTCGGGAAGGATTAAGCCATTAATATTGACTGGTGGGAGTTGGGGGTTGGGGGTGGTGAAGGTTTGGGTGACGAGTGGAGATAGGTTGGTGAATCTCCATTCTTCGTTTTTATTGGTGGGGATGGTTTCTTCTTGGAGATATCCGGCTGCTTGGGTGCGGATTTCTTGGAGTTGGGGGTTTGGGGGTGGGGTGGTGAGGAGTTGGGTGAGGGTTGGTGTCATGGAGGGGGAGGAGGGGTTGTTGGTGATAGCGGGGTGTTTATTAAACACAGAGGTTCACGGAGGTTTCACGGAGGTTCACGGAGGAATTAGACGGGCGTGGGTTCGGTAATCCAGTCGTAGCCTTTGGCTTCTAGTTCGAGGGCGAGTTCTTTTCCGCCGCTGGTGAGGATTTGTCCGTTTGACATCACATGTACAAAGTCGGGGATAATGTAGTCGAGGAGGCGTTGGTAGTGGGTGATGACGAGCATGGAGTTGTCTTTGGTGGAGAGTTGGTTTACTCCACCTGCGACTATTTTAAGTGCGTCGATGTCTAAGCCGGAGTCGGTTTCGTCGAGGATGGCTAGGCTGGGTTCGAGGAGTGCCATTTGGAGGATTTCGTTACGCTTTTTCTCGCCGCCGGAGAAGCCTTCGTTGACGCTGCGCTCTAGGAAGGCGGGGTTCATTTTGACGATATCTAGTTTGGTTTGGATGAGTTCGTCAAATTCAAATACGTCTATTTCTTCTAAGCCAAGGTGTTTTTGGCGGGAGTTGTAGGCGACTTTGAGGAAGTCTAGGTTGGTTACGCCAGGGATTTCTAAGGGGTATTGGAAGGCGAGAAATACGCCTGAGCGTGCGCGTTCTTCTGGCTCTAAGTCGAACAGATTTTCTCCCTTGAATAGGACTTCGCCGCCTGTGACGGTATAGGCTGGATGTCCCGCTAGGACTTTGGAGAAGGTACTTTTACCTGAGCCATTTGGCCCCATGATAGCGTGAATTTCTCCAGCTTTAATTTCGAGGTTCAATCCTTTGAGGATGGGCGTGCCATCTACTTCGGCGGTGAGGTTTTTGACGGATAGGATTACTGGGCTATTTTTGACGATCATAGTGTTTAGTATAAATGGTATTTTTAAACGCGAAGGGCGCGGAGGGATGCTGGTGTTTAGTTTAGATTTCTAGATTTTACCGGGAAGAGCACGGAGAGATTTTAGTGTAGTTTTAGCCAGTTGAAGATTTCTCCAGCGGTTAATTTAATTGACTGGGCAAAAGTGGGGACTAGTAGTTCTAGATCGAGTATATCTACGATCTGGACTTGTCGATCGTGTTGATAAATAAAGATTGTTTTTTCAGCAGGATCGATTAACCATCCTACCTCGGTTCCGCACTCTAGGCAATGGATGATATTTTTAATAACTTTAGTGGTACTTTGGTCGGGAGATAAGATTTCAATTATCCAATTTGGAGGGGTTGTCACAACATTAGATATCTCGCCATCATCATCTTTGGGGATATTTTTGTTCTCAAGTATAACTACGTCAGGAACTATCGATCTCCCGCCAATTGTACATCTTAGTTCTGGAAATGCGATCGCTATTTTTGCTTCCATTAAAATCAAATTAATGAAAGTAAGTATATTCATCCTCAACAAACTATGTTTTCCTTGAGGCATAGGCTTTTGAACTATCTTTCCGTCAATATATTCACTGGCGGGCTTTGTTTCTGGGAGAATTAGAAATTGTTCTAAGCTAGTTGTTCTTATTGGCGTTACAACCATAATAGGATAAAGATATACATTAATATTTTAATTGATTCATTATTCACTCACATAAATATTAGCCCAGCTTAATCATCTCTCGATGCCATCCATTTCAAAATTCCCAGCACTGGTTCGATCGGTGGTAACGAATATTCTTCTGGATCGATCGTAATATTACTTCCTCTCATCTCGATAAATTGCCAACGAGTACCACTAGTAATAACTCCATAGATAAACTCGATCGAATGTTGACGAAGCTGATTAAATCTTTGTGCTGCGACCATTTCGGCAATACATTGACCCCAGCCATCTTTTAATACACCTTTTTTGGCTTCGACTAATGCTATTACAGGTGCATTAATTTTAAACTGGATTGGCGATCGACTAATCAAAAAGTCACAGATACCATTTAAGCCTAGTTCTCTGTCAACTGTAAAGTCTTCCCCTGAAAATAAACTAATTGAGTTACTTAGTAGTGTTCGGACTTCTACTAAGATTGGTGCGACGATAAATTCCGATCGAGCTTTCTCCGAACCAGTTTCACGAGCCAGTGGTAAGGTGATATTTAAAAACTGTTCTAACATTAAACTAGGAGAAATCGGACTGATTTGAGGTAAGAAATGACCTGTCTGTAAGTTTAGGTTGAACTTCGATTCTACCTCTTCAATTGTAAAGCTACTATAGGGCACGATTGTTATGTGGTTTTAAGTATTGTCTATTTTCGAGGTTCGATCGAATTCAATTATCTATCTATATTAGTAATTGATGGGCTGCTTTTGAGCTAAAAAGATATCTGCCAAGGATCTGTGATTTCAAACTCATTTACTAGATATTGACTGGCGATCAAATTAAATATTCTGACGATCTGACATAGATCCCGAACATAAGTTTTTACATCTTCAATCGTCGGCTTGTCAGAGGATGCGCCGTGAGTAATACCATTACGCCTACTAATAAATCCATCTAAGCTTATCTTCCAATTGACAGATGAATCTTTTTGCTCGACCAAATTCCATACTCTAGAGATACCAATACCATCAAAAAGACTTTCTACTGCTGCACTCCCAGGTGAGGCAAAACCTTTTAGATGTAATTCTGCATTAAACATACCCTGTCTACATATTTCTGTCTCGTCAGTAAAATCACTCTCACTAATGCTTTGAATAATTCTCCATTTCTTTTCGGAAGATAAACTATCTAGGATCGGTTTACGAAGGGTTTGGATTGTTTTTAATTTCACTGGTAGTCTAGCAATAGGTATCTGATTATATTCATGACAGACTAAAATATCGCATACTAGATCCTCTAAAAAACTTTCTATATGGCTGCACAAGAGTAAGATTGATGCTCGTGATAAGGACTCATTAATTTCTCTATCTCTAGATGTTAATACATTTAACTTTGACATGGATAGTAGAGTTCCCACTTCTTTCAAGTTATCGAAAAACTTTAGCAATGCTGGCGAACGATTGTTCATGTAATCTATTTCGCGGTATTTTCACTTACCGAGCCGATAGTTACTCTTTCTACTGTTATCCCGATAGTTCGTAGTGATTCATACCACTTATCTAGTCGAGCTTGAAGACTAGACTGTTTTTCAGGATTCACAGTAATCGCCAATTGAAACTCTGGATCTTGATTAATTTTCATGAATGCGTCTAGAATATCATCTTTTTTCTGGAGAACCACATCCAATGATAATCTAGAAAAGTAGAGCATTACAACATCATATATAGCCCGATTTAAAGAACTAATCCATGTTTGACTATTAGGATCGTATCGGCGAAAGCTGTTAGTATTGAATACATGTTCGACATTAGTAACTGTATCAACAAATATTTTTTGATACGATCGTTTCTGTTCTGGATTTAATTCTTGTCCTTTTCGTAAATAATTATCTAAGAATTTAGGTAGATGACCTTGATAATTAGCAGCATCAAAATATAGTGCGAAGAACCGCAAGATTAGTTCGCAATCATTCATTCTTTTATCTACTTCTTTAGAACGGCGTAGCTTCTTGAATATTTCATTTTCAGATAAATCTCTGTTGATCGAGTTACTGAGATCGCCTTTGTATAGACTATTTCGTAATTCCTGACGATTTAATTTAACTGAATTAGAATTAAGTCGATCGAATACATCAAACTTGATTTCTGGATCTGAATTTTTCAGAATAACAATACATCTAATCAATCTTGATTCGATCGATCTTCGATCCTGTACACCTAATCGATCGAATTCTTTTCCATTAAGATCGTCTCTAATCTTTAGAGATTTTAACGTAAATTGATTATCTAGATATCGGTAAATTGATGTGAGTCGTTGTTGTCCATCAATTACGCTATAGCTACCATCATTGAGTTCGGCAAAATAGCATACTGGAATAGGCACATTTATCAGCAAAGATTCTATTAATCGACTTGCTTTCGTATCATCCCAAACTCGACGGCGTTGGAAATCATCAGCAAGTATGAGTGTTCGATTATCTACTTGCTCTTTTAGAGAGCGAATGATAAGGTCATATGGGTGTGTAACTAATTTTCTATCTCGATCGCTAATTAGAGGTAAATCTGATTCTGGATTTTCATTTCGATCGTCATCTTCAAATACATCTTCTGGTAATTCCAATAAATTTGGCGTTTTTAATATATCTGTAATCATTATTATTCTCCCGATCTTAGAATTAGTTCCGTAGTTCCGTAGGGTGGGCAGTGGCCACATTTAGCTTTCGATCGAATTCAAGTATCTACCGAAATTGCTGATTGGTGGGCAATGCCCACCCTACGCATTAACTATTACTTCAAGTGTAAAACTACTATATGGCATAATATATATAAATTTAACTTAGGCTTTAAGCATAACCGTATTATGCTCTACCTATTTGAATTTCAATACTCATTTTTTTTGATTCTAGAAAGTAACTGTTCTACTCTTCCTCGCTTCTTCTCCCCAGCTTCTTTAGATAGATTTAGTAAATATTCTAAATATTTATTTTGCTGAACCTCTGTTTCTCCATACATTAATAAATTATTTACGATAAGGCTTCTCTCTTTTGCACTAAAATCTCTATACTTAGAAAATGATAGAAAAATTTCTAAGTCAAGAACATATGATGATTGCGTAAATTCCTCCCTTGCTATGTACAAAGAAAATAATAATAAACATAGACCTGAACAGATTAGTAAAAATATTGATTCAATAGATGTCAAATAATGTGTCAATACAATACATATAGCAAATACAGAAGCACTGAACAATGATGACCAAACAGCACTCTCAATAAGTCCATTACGGTAACGCAGTAGAGTTACTTGTGCCATCATATTTTCAACCTCCTCTGGTTTTAGCTCATTGCATTGACTAAAAATATATTCTGTCTTTTTACGAATTAATCCACTTAAATGCTGATGCCGATTACCCAGAAATGCTACCACCGCTCCACAAGAGGCAAGAAGAGGGGTTAAAAAAGATAGATTATCAGACATATAATATTGTGTAAGTAATCTTGCACATATTTTAATTACAACTAAATCAAATTATCATTTTATACTCAAAGCTCGGTGAGTATTACTCACCGAGCTTGTGCATTAACCGACGGTACCTTCTAACTTCAGACTCAACAGTCTGTCAGCTTCAAGTGCAAATTCCATTGGAAGTTGACTAAAGACATCCTTGCAGAAACCACTAATCATCATCGAGATGGCATCCTCTTGGGAAATCCCGCGTTGAGAGAAGAAGAATAACTGATCTTCACCAATTTTAGAAGTAGATGCTTCGTGTTCTACTCTGGCGGTTTGATTTTGGACTTGGATATAGGGAAATGTGTTCGCCTGCGCTCTGTCGCCGATGAGCATTGAGTCACATTGGGAGTAATTTCTCGCTCCTTTTGCGGTGGGATTCATTTTAACTAATCCACGGTAGCTATTTTTTGATTTACCTGCGGAGATACCTTTGGAGATGATCGTACTGCGGGTATTTTTGCCCACATGCACCATTTTGCTTCCGGTATCTGCTTGTTGGAGGTTATTTGTGAGGGCGACGGAATAGAATTCGCCGACTGAATTGTCGCCGACTAAGACGCAACTAGGATATTTCCAAGTGATGGCGGAACCTGTTTCTACTTGTGTCCAAGATATCTTGGAATTGACACCTTTACATAAGCCGCGTTTGGTGACGAAGTTGTAGATTCCACCTTTGCCTGTTTCATCGCCTGCGTACCAATTTTGGACGGTGGAATATTTGATTTCGGCGTTGTCTAAGGTGACTAATTCGACGACTGCGGCGTGAAGTTGGTTGGTGTCGAATGCGGGTGCGGTGCAACCTTCGAGATAGGTGACTGATGCACCTTCGTCGGCGATAATTAGGGTGCGTTCAAATTGTCCGCTATCGCCGCTATTGATGCGGAAATAGGTGGACAAATCCATCGGACATTTGGTACCTTTGGGGATGTAGACAAAGGAACCATCGCTAAATACGGCGGAGTTTAGGGCTGCAAAATAATTATCGGCGATCGGTACCACGCTACCCAAATATTTCTCAATTAATTCGGGGTACTCTTTCACTGCTTCGGAAATCGAGCAGAATACTACGCCTTCCTTGGCTAATTCTGCCTTAAATGTGGTGCCGATCGACACGCTATCAAATACTGCATCTACAGCTACATTCGCTAATCGCTTCTGCTCGTTGAGGGAAATCCCCAATTTCTCGAAGGTTTCGAGCAATACGGGATCTACTTCATCCAGACTATCCAATTTCTTGGCGGCTTGCTTTGGTGCAGAATAATAGATAATATCCTGATAGTCGATCGCTGGATAGTCTACATGTGGCCAAGTAGGTTCGGTCATCTTCAACCACTGACGATAGGCGCGGAGCCGGAAGTCGAGCAAAAACTGTGGCTCATCCTTCTTGGATGAAATCAACCGCACGATATCCTCGCTCAAGCCACGGGGAATCTTATCCGACTGGATATCAGTGACAAAGCCGTATTTGTAAGGTTGATTAACTAAGTTTTGAACTATAGTACTCATCGATCGCCTATGTCTCTCTAAAATTAAGGATAGTTAATGTGTCTGACTGGAACCTAATTGACTGATAAATCTTTTAGCGGCGGTTAAAACCGCTACTATGTAACCAAAGTACATCTGCCCAGACTAATTGCTTCAACCCGCGTAGGCGGGTTTTGTTTGTATAGGCGCGGTTTTAACCGCCAGCGAAGAGTTTTGTCAGTCAATTAGGACTGGGACAGACAAAATATCGTATACTAAAACAACTGGTTGATTGTTTATCTATATTCTAGGGTACTTTAGCAATATAGTTGTTGTCAAAGTAATGAAATTAACCAAAAAGTTTTCGATCTGTGTCGGCGAGTGACTTTCTTCCCCCATCTCCAGCACCTATATGATGACAGCGCAGCAGACTTCGACTAAACAAGATATCCTCGAACATCTTCTCAAACAAGGTCAAGCTACGGCGCAAGATTTGGCTACAATACTCGATATCAGCCCCCAAGCGATTCGCCGCCATCTGAAAGATTTGCAGGTGGAGGGTTTGATTGTCTATCAGTCAGTATCGGCGGGAACTGGTAGACCTCAGCATATCTATCACCTTAGCCCAAAAGGGCGCGATCGGTTTCCAAATCAGTACGACAGGTTTGTGCTATCTTTCCTCGATACCCTGGTAGAGAATCTCGGTTACGAGCAAGCAGGAAAGATGCTTCAGCAACATTGGCAAAAGAAGAGCATCGACTATCGCGAGCAGTTGGGAAAGGGAGCATTACTCGACAGAGTAGCAAAGCTCGTCGAATTGCGTCGCCAAGAGGGTTATATGGCTGAGTATCACCCATTGGAAGGAGAGAATGGTAAATTCATCCTCACCGAGTATAACTGTGCTATTTCCCACGTTGCAGCCTCCTTTCCGGCTGTCTGCGGACACGAATTAGAAATGTTTGCGGCGGCTTTGGAAGACTGTCAAGTCGAACGTACCCACTGGATTGTCGATGGCGAACATCAATGCGGTTATCTGATTTCGACAACTAATAATTAATCACTAACTACCAATGAATGACGAGAAATATCTAACCCAATCGGAAGCTTTAGATGTGCAAGCAGCATTGCTATCTACCCATGAGAAATTTTTAGCGCGGATTACGATTTCTTCACTCAGACTCTTACAACAGATTGCAGAAGAGGAGCAGATAAATGTAGATAGTCTCACTCCCGAACAGATTATCAAATGGTTCGAGCGGGATGCAGAATTGAAGCGATCGCAAGGTGAAACAGCAGGCTCTTTGCAATGGTAAGATTGATGATTTTTAGCCTCGATCGATAGCTATAATATGTCGAGAATCGAAAAGATCATTCAAATAATTTTAATCACATTTTCTCTAGCAGTAGGCGGATTGATTTATATTATCAATCGCGATTTTGATGAAGCGTTGAAACCAGTAACCGATTCATCTCAGTACGAGAAAATTTTGGCTGGATTTGAAAATTCATTGACAGTCAAGCATTTTCCGTCTGAAATCCCTAGTGATGCAAAAAATGTGCGTCTTTATTATTTACCTGGTTTTTTGCAAGGGGCGACATTGCTCGAATTGCGAATGGAGCTAACTCCAGAGAAGATTAAAACCATCGAAGCTGAATTTCTTCAAAAAGCGAAACGTAAATATATCCCTGGAGCTAAAGATAATAGCCCAACGGAAGAGGATAGTCCTACAGGGACAAAAGTTGAATATAATTATAAATCTTATATCGGATCGTTAGATGGTGAAAATTTCCCAAGTAACTATAAACTTTTAGTATTGGAAGATACTAGGGGCGCACCAAAATATGACTGGAATCATTCAGATGTATATGGGGTAGCGATCGATCGTTCAACTTCTGAAGTTGTTTATTGGTTGGAAGATTGGTAATAGATATACTTGGCACGGCGAGGATCTGGAGATTATCGTAGTTTTATCTTCCAAAATCCTAATTTAAAGTCTATGTCACTTTCTCGTAGAACTTATCGCTTAGTAGATAATATAAGTATTCCTGGTACATTTTTTTAAGCATTTATCAAAAACGGCGATCGTTACTTTGTGACTGAGATCGTGGTTTATCGGGATGGTAAGATTTATTGTTGGGAGATTGTTGATTTTGATGGGTTCAAGGAAAAGATCGATCGAGGTTGGGGGAAGATTAGTTTACCTGAAGGTGCGAGAGTTTCGATGATGTGTGGTAATCTTGATTTTATTGTCGATCAAGTGAATGGAAGAGTTGAAGAGCAGGAATTTGTCAAAGAAGTCGAGGACGAAATCCGTAAGTTTATATGTTTCTACTGGCTGCAATTGAGTGTCGATCGCCTATCATCATAAATTCCAAATTATAATAAGTAGGAAGATGAAATCTAAATTTGTCATTAATTTGCGCCCTGCTGCCATCGCCGATTTAGATCTTTTACGCCATTGGGATGAACAAACCCATGTATTAGCCGCCGATCCTAATGATGATTGGGGGTGGGATGTAGAACTCGCTCGATCTCCGATTTGGCGCGAACAATTAATCGCCGAGATTGAAGATAGATCGATCGGATTTATCCAAATCATCGATCCAGCTTTGGAGGATAGTCACTATTGGGGTGATGTAGCTCCAAATCTTCGCGCCATCGATATCTGGATTGGCGAAGAGTCAGATTTAGGAAAGGGTTATGGTACGCAGATGATGAAGTTAGCTCTGGCGAAATGTTTTGCAGATCCAGTTGTGACTGCGGTACTAATCGATCCTTTGGCTAGTAATACTCGCTCCCATCGTTTCTATGAGAGACTGGGTTTTAAATATATCGATCAACGTTATTTTGGAGATGATGATTGTTTTGTTTATCAACTCGATCGCTCCGATTGGCACCATAATTTATCTGAGTGAATTTATCGATGCAGAAATATTTTAGTATAATTGGCATCTTTTGGAAAACAGCGATCGCTGCCGAATTAGAGTATCGGCTCAATTTTGTCTTTGCGGCTTTAAGTAGTTTGGGCGGCTTGGCTGGTAGTTTATTTAGCCTGTATTTATTTTATAGTAAGGGTTATCAGTTCCAGGGTTGGCGGTGGGAAGAAGCATTAATCGTGGTGGGTATCTTCACATTTTTGGAGGGTTTCTCGAATGCTTTCCTGGCGACGAATCTCAATCGGATTGTCAAGCACGTACAGGATGGTACCCTAGATTTTGTATTGCTCAAGCCGATTAATTCACAATTTTGGCTTTCCTTCAATAGTTTTTCCCTGTGGGGAGTGCCGGATTTGGTGTTTGGTTTGGCGATC
>JANOPX010000172.1:0-10711 GCA_031422115.1 Chamaesiphon sp. VAR_4_metabat_408
AAGAATAGCTAGAGTCCGTGAAGATTTCCGACATAAACTATCCCGCAAGATAGTCGATGAAAACCAAATCATTGTCGTAGAAAATCTGGCAGTAAAGAACATGGTAAAAAATCATTGTTTGGCTAAGTCAATCAGTGATGCTGGCTGGGGGATGTTCTGCACTATGCTGAAATACAAAGCAGAAGCAGAAGGTAAGGTCTATCTAGAAGTAGGTCGATTTTTCCCATCGTCTCACCTGTGTTCAAACACTTTACTGTCGTTGCCAAAGATGGATCTATCGGTGCGTGAATTTGACTGTGCCCACTGTGGGAAGCGACACGATCGAGATATCAACGCAGCTATCAACATCAGAGATGAAGGCTTGCGGTTATTGACGTTGGGAACCAGCGTTACTGCTCCTGGAGGCAATGTAAGACCAAAACAGTATGGGCGTAAGTCTACTGCTGTGGAGGCTGTTGCCCTCGAAGGGAGAAGCCCCCTTCATACTGGTACTCCAGTTGAAGGTGGGTAGTTCACTTCTTCAACAACAAATAGTATAGTTGCCCTCCAGGGCCGCCAGTGACACCAGCACGATCTCCAGCTACTTTACCTTTACCCATGAAATAGTCTACACGTCCCGCACCGACGATCGCACTACCTGTATCTTGATCCAAGACGTAGCGACTGACCAATTTTTGTTGGATCGATCGGCCATCACTACTGTAGGGTAATTCAGTATGGACTAGAGCCAGTGCGCCGGGAGGCATGACTGATTTGTCAGTAGCGATAGATCTTTCGGGGGTGACAGGCACATTGATACTGCCCATCGGTTTACCATTAAAGGTTTCCTTCATGAAGACAAACCGCTTCCAACGAGGAATATAAACATTCAATTCCAGGGGGTTTTTGCGGAAGTAGCCGATGACACCAGGGAGAGTCAGTTGACTGGGAGCCAATTTACCATCTTTGGCAAGTTCTTTACCGATACTGGTATAGGCAAAACTGGTACCACCTGCATAACCAACGGTGGTTTTGGTGCCGTCGGTGAGTTCGAGTTCGGAGGAACCCTGAATCTGGACGAGGATCGCTTCAAACCTGTCGCGCATCCAAAATATTTCATTTCCACCGAGGACGCTCTTCGCCGCTTGTAGACCATCTGCGCCTTCTAGCTCGGCTCGTTCTGGCTGAGGAGTTTTCCAATTCTCAAAGCCAGCGGGTAATTTGTAGAGGGGATATTTAAACTCGGATGTCTGTTTGCGACTGGCTTGGTAAATCGGTTCGTAGTAGCCAGTGAATTGGACTGTACCGCGATTATCTTTACCGACTGATTGATAAAACGCAAATTCTTTTTTGACAGCGGCTTGGAATTCGGGGGCTGATTTGCTCTGCTTCAGCAATTGACGAAATCTGACTAGAGACCGTTTTACTCGCTCGCGGCTAATCCCTTGGACGGAATAATTTTTGTAAGCTGCTGTTGCTTTAGGTGTATCCAAGTATTTGAGACTATGATCGATAGATTCGATCATGGCTAGTTTGTCGCCAGATTTACCCCACAATTGGTCGTCAAGTCCGAGTAGACTTTCTTCGCAACAAGGTTTACTCTGATTGGTTTGGATATTTGCGGAGGGTTTACTCTGCTTGGCTTGGATATTTGCGGATGGTTCAGTTTTTAACTGTAAGGGTAATTGCTGATTGAATCCTAGCGCAATACCTAGATTCAAGGAGAGTAATGCCAGTGTTTTTATCATAGGAAAGTTAATGAATAACGTCTTTCGATAGTTATCGACATCAGATTCGAGCATTTTTTTGGCTCATTTCTGACGATCTATTCGATAACTTTATCGTTCGCTCTAATAATCTCGATCTATGCTAGAAGCAAAGACAGGTTCGACCCGAATTGCCTGTATACAGTCAGGTCTGACGATCATGTACTCACCCTGCATATTCTTGAGTGGTACGGTGATAAAATCATTGGAACTGGATTTGGGCATTAGTTCACTACTATACCATTTTTGGAACTCTTGAACAGTCGGGAACCGAATTTCTTCTCGATGACCGCCCGATAAGAGTAGGTATACTGCATATTCATGTGCTACTTTTGCCATGTCCGATTCCACTATTGAGCATTTTATAGATTCAGTATGCCCAAATTAAGTGTCGGAATTAACATTCACCTCGCGCTCGGATGTCCCCAGATGATTTGTTCGTGCTTATAAATTACCATACCTGGTTTTGCACCTTTGGGTTTGTAGACATGTTTGGGTTGGGTATAAACTACTGCGACAGATTGGCTCTGTCTGGCGCGACTATAATAGGCGACAGCATTGGCGGTAAATTGTAAGTCTGCTTCTTCGGCTACCGCACCAGGTGGGAGGCGCAGTAAGCCGTGACTTCCGGCTATTTCTTGAGCGTGAAACCAGAGATCGTATTCTGTGGCTATTTTAAAGGTTACTCGATCGTTTTGACGATTATTTCTACCGACTAGTAGCTCGAATCCACTGGGGGTCGTCAGGCTGTGGGGTTGGGTTTCCGCGAGTACAGTTTTGGTGGTTCTGTCGGGTGTGGCTAAATATTTGGTGTTGACTAATTCTTCTTTGATCTCGACTAGGGTTTGGAGCATTTCGCTCATATTAATAGCTGCATCTTCTTGAACTTGCAAAATACTTTGTTCTACTTGTTCGAGATAATCTATTTCGGCTTGAACTTCATTTAGCAATGGTAAGACTGCTAGTTTGGCACGCTTGAGTTTTTGGTGACGTTTGTAGAGAAACTGAGCATTTTGGATCGCGTTCTTTTCGGGTTCTAGTTTGATTTTGACTGGCTCTTCTGTCTCAAAATCATTGAGGATGATAAATTTCATCCCTGGCTTCCACTCATGTAGATGCGCCATCAATAAATCTGCATGAGCGCGGTATTCATCCGCTCCCGTAGATTCTTCCATTCGCACCGAGAAGGTATTAGCCTTGACTCGTAGCTTCTTGAGAATGGCTCCGAGTTTCTGAGTGAGCTGTTGTCTGAGTCTGTCGAATTCCTCGCGATCGAGTATGCCAATATAATAAGCGTTGAGCATTCGATCGATCGAGTCTACAGGCTTCACCCCATCGCCCCAACCCATGACGCTATAACCGCCATTACTCAAACTAGGATCGAACTTATATCCATCAACTTGAGTCAGAGTTTTGAGCCAAATTTGCCAGGATTCAAATAGTTTTTCCCAGTCCGATCGAACTAATGTATCGGTAGTCTGTAATGGATCTAATCCAGCACTAGCAACCATCCCATTCATCAAGACGGTACTCAACCCCCGATAACTCCGAACGAGACGTTGATTTAGACTACCAGGAATCAGACTAACCCTGTCGATCCATCGATCGACAGACTCCGCCAAATTGGGCATCGGATCTGTCAAAGCTGGCGGTAATTCATATGGCTGTCCCGTTTGCACCGTGCGGACTCGCGACTGTTTATTACTCACCTGATGAGCCGTAGTAATAATCAGATTGTCCGCATCAGTGAGGGTGAGATTACTATAGTTGCCGATCGGTTCTACATACAAATGATACATCGCAGCTTCCCCAGGTCGTCTAGCAAATCGCAAATCTACCAATCGCTCCCACGGAGACACCATGACCATCTCAGTCATGGCTAATCCGCCCAATACAGACCGCAATTGCTGACTCAGAGTGAAAGTATCGGGAATGCGCGGCGGCGGGTCTGAGAGGACGATTCTCGCCGCCTGAGAATGCCAGGAAATAGTCAGCCAACCCTTACGTTCGAGGGTGCGTAAACCGAGGGATAGAGTGTGTCGATCGCGCTGATATACTGTTTCTACCCGTGATGGTACCCAGTCTGGCTGTAACTCCCGCACTGCGGCGGTTAATGTAGTGAAGTCAACCTGTTGCATCTGGGTACTTGGTTTTCGTTCGGTACTATTAGTTTAACGTAAGTAGGGGCACGATGCATCGTGCCCCTACTCAATCGCCGCCGATTAAAATCGGGGCTATCGATACAAAGTCCGCCTACGCGGACTGAGAAATCCTAGCGGGGGTTTCTAACCCCGTGCGGTGGTGGCAATAGACTCACATCTTGCACCAATTCATAAATAGTAGGGGCACGATGCGTCGTGCCCTACGCATTTAATCTGTTGGGGCACGATGCATCGTGCCCTACGCAATTAATCTACTGGGGCACGATGCATCGTGCCCCTACGCAATTAATCTACTGGGGCAAAATGTAAGTAGACGGGGATGATTTCCTACTCAGCCAACCAAGGCGAAATAGTTGGAGTCCAATCAACCAACTCATCTGTTTTAAACCACAGGGCGATTTCGCTGACAGCGGTTTCCACAGCATCAGAGCCGTGAATCAAGTTGCGACCGATATTCACACCCAAATCACCACGAATAGTACCAGGAGGAGAAGTTAGAGGATTGGTTGCGCCGATGGTGAGTCTCGATGCGGCGACAACCCCATCACCTTGCCAAACCATTGCCACAACTGGCCCAGAAGTCATAAAATCTACCAAACCTTTGTAGAATGGTCTTTCCTTGTGGACTGCATAATGTTGTTCGGCGAGTTCGCGACTGGGGTGCATCAGCTTCAAGCCAACTAGGGTAAAGCCTTTGGTTTCTAAGCGGCGAATGATTTCACCAACTAAACCACGTTGAACACCGTCGGGTTTGATAGCTAAAAATGTCCGTTCCACAGAGAACTCCTGTAATTTTGTTGAACTTGCCAACATCAAATTATAGTCGTTAATCGGCGATCGATCTCATTTTGCCGTCAGACTCGTTGGCGTAGCCTACCCTTAGGTAATCGCGAGAAATGTCCGTTCCACAGAGAACTCCTGTAATTTTGTTGAACTTGCCAGCCTCAGATTATAGTCGTTAACTGACCAGTCTTTACTCCTAAATATCTCACCTACCATCGACAAGCAAATTTGGCATTGAGATCGCGATCTAGAACCGAAAGCCAGCACCAACAGCCAGACCAGTCGATCTGCCATTATTTAACGGTACGCTGAGGGAAGCTTTTAACCGCAAGTTATCGCTGAGGTCGAAATCAGCACCACCCACCAAACTCAGTGCGGTGAAACTACCACCTCCAGTATTAATATCCAGCGAACCACCGACAAATGGGGTAATTAGCACTGTACTATCGGTATTTCTCAGCGGCAGATCGTAAGTAAGTGCGGTACCAAAATTAGTCCCATTGCTTGGAAAGTAGAGAAATGGGCGTAATGATAGATTATCGCTCACACCAAACTTAGAATCGATGCCAATCGCAGTCTGACCGTTACCGAACAGTATCGATGGCCCGATAAAACTTTGACCCACTTGCGCGCTAGCTGGCATACTCATCGCTACAGTCGCGATCGCAGATAAAAGAGACGATATGATATTATTCTTCATTTTGAGTTGCCAATTTAGGTTTAAATGAAGAGTTGCTTTGCGATCGCAATAATTCTCAGCAGAGAAAGTTTTTCTTCACTTTGATAGTCTATTTACTTTATCGATGAGATGATATCTGTCCATAGTTAGAGATTTGAATCGCTTAAAATATGACTAAAGTATCGGGATGTTTTATTGCTCCACTTGGGGAAGCCCTCAATCTACCACTGGGCGGGTCACAAAGGCCATCAGCACTTTTCGCTACACTACTCTAGATGTCTAATTTGACACTGGGAAGGGAGTAGTCTTGAGAAGATCTCAGTCATAACTTCAAGTCACTAGAAATGAGAGCGAATTGGTATCTGTCATCTGTCATTAGATGGTTATTATTTTCAAAATATCGATCGATAATCAAGAAATGCGATTACCTAACGGTAGGCTTCTGCGTTGGCGATAGCCTGCCATAGGCACAGGCAGAGGCTATGCCAACGCGGTTACGAGCCAGCAGGTAAAATCAACGACTTCGATCGATGAGATTGAGTCTTAGCTAGGGTAAAGGGTAACAAATTTGACTTTTCAAACAGCCTCTTAGCTGAGTTGATTTGAGCTGCATTTAGTAGTACAGATCGATTTATTCTGGGCGAGGCAAAAAAACGCAATACCTTATCAATGCCAAGATTTTGGATTAGATATTAATACTTTGGAGATAAAATATGAACGCTCAATTAAAAAAGACGCTAATTGGCATAACTTTAGGTGCTTTGATGCTACCTGTATTGGCCGCTTGTAGCGGACAGAGTACTACGCAAGCTCCATCTACAACAACTGACTCAGTGCCCGATGCCACAACTACGCCTGTTTCTCCTGCTCCAGGAGTTCAGGGTTCACCTACAGCGGGAGGACAATCGACTGCGAACAATGTGGTGGATTTAATCGACAAAAATCCTTCGTTGCGAACTTTAGCGAGTACGATCGATAAAGCCGATCTCCAAGATACCCTAAAACAAGCTGGCCCCTACACGATTTTTGCTCCATCCGATGGGGCGTTTGCGGCACTGCCTGCGGCTACTCGCGAACGACTGCTCAAAGATGAAAATCGAGCGTTATTGCGCCAAATTTTGACTTACCACGTCGTACCTGGAAGCATTACATCCGGTCAACTGAAGTCAGGGCAAGTGAAAACACAATCTGGGGGTACGGTAAACGTGCAAGTAAATGGAACCAAAGTGAAAGTGAATCAATCACAGGTGACTCAGCCGGATCTTCAAGCCTCAAATGGAGTAGTACATATTATCGATCGGATTCTGCTACCGCCGAATGTTAAATTATAGCTCCGATCGAACTATAGTCATTAATTGGCGATCGATATCGTTTTACCGATCGAACTATCCTTATTGCTGTCAGATCGATCTGAAGAATGGCCACAATTTCCAATATTTAGGGTAGGGGTAATTCATGAATTACCCCTACCCTAAATATTGGAGATTAATTTATAACTGATGTTTTTGACATAGAGTCGGTTGAAAGATCGATCGACCTGTTGTTTGCCACAAACCCAATGCTGGAGCAATCAAACGAACTGTGCATATATGTAAGATCGATCAGCCTGTTGTTTGCCATAAACCCAATGCAGGGCCAATCAAACGGACTGTTACCCAGCCCAAAAATAATAATCCAATTCCTACCCAAGCTCCATTGGTGCTGACGCGGACAAAATCTTCTGATTGCGCCACAGTGAAAGGGATCCACGATACGATTCTTTTACTTTCTTTGACTGGAGTTGTGGTTTTTTTTCTTTTGCTATCGCCCATAAGATATTCCTCAGAAACTCCAGATTATTACCACTTAAGTAAATTGAATTGTTCCATGTCTACAGTATCGCGGTTACGATAGATCGAGAGCACGATCGCTAGTCCTACAGCCGCTTCTGCTGCGGCGATCGCCACTACAAATACTGTAAATACTTGACCTTTGATTTCGACGGGATCCACATAGTTAGAAAATCCCATTAGGTTCAAATTAACAGCATTGAGCATCAATTCGATCGACATTAATACCCGTACGGCATTTCGGCTATTCACTAGTCCATAAATGCCGACACAAAATAAAGCTGCTGCTAAAATCAAAAAATAAGGTAATTGCAACATAGTAATAAAATTAAAAATTAATATCTAAATTTTTATGGTGGAGCATAAAATCTCTAATGCTATTTAATCTATTTACTTTCTGACTACTTATCAACACCAGCCAATTCACGAGGACGTTCGGGAAGAGTGAGGGTATTTTCGGTAGATGTGGCACCAAATCCATCTTCTGGCATGAATTCTCGACGAGCCAGAATAATTGCACCAACCATCGCCATTAGCAATAGCACTGAAGCCAATTCAAAGGGTAATAGGAAGTCAGTGAAAAAGTGCTTGGCAAGGCGGACAGTTGAGTCAGCAAGGGGAATGTTTGTAGTCGATATTTTCCACGGTGTGGAGACGGCGACAGTGCTGAGTAGGGTAAATAAACCACCACAGACTAAAGCCGATGCACCTTGGCGTACCCAGCCATTTTTGAGCGGTTTGAAATCTTCTCGTTTATTGACCAACATGATCGCAAATAGGATCAAAACGTTGACTGCACCAACATAAATTAGGATCTGAGCTGCGGAGACAAAATCAGCATTGAGTAGAATATAAATTCCTGACATGCTAATGAAGACTCCACCCAAAAGAAAGGCAGAATAAACAATATTCGGTAATAAAACTACGCCTAATGCTGCGCCTAACATCAGTAGAGAGAGAATTCCAAACGTGACTAACCGAACACCTTCAGCAATTTGCATGTGATTTATGTTTAGTGGTTCTTTTGATGAAATTGAAGATATGTATAAATGTTGATGGTGGGCAATCTCCACTCAGCCGTTTCAATGTGTACAATTAGTTAGCCTGTGATGACGTACATTCTTGTGCAATTCTCCACGGGAGAGGCTTCGCCAACGGGATTGGTTTTACCCCACCCCAGCCCTCCCCTTGTAAAGAGGAGGGAGCAAGAGCTACCCTGCATCCTCGGCTACGGTGTGTACACAAGTTATTTGAGTTGCTGCGTAGGTTGTTTACCCCACCCCAGCCACACGCATTGCCAAGGGGAGGGAGCAAGAGCAAGCCCGCATCCTCGGAGGGGTTGGGGGGGTAACACGGAATTTCGATCTCCATCAGAATCTGCACGTTGAAAGGGCTGGCATTGCCCCCATCTGGCTACTACTATTTATTTCGTACTGTTCGCCCGTTCGGAACCAGCGGGTAAATCGTGGGGTTCCATGACACCTTTGGGAAGATATGCCAGAGTTCTGAGCGGAGTAACCATTGGATCGTCGGTAACTTTGTAAGGTAAGCGTCCGAGAGCCACACTATCATAGTTGAGTTCGTGGCGATCGAATGTTGCCAATTCATATTCCTCTGTCATCGAGAGGCAATTCGTCGGGCAATACTCGACGCAATTACCGCAGAAGATACATACCCCAAAGTCGATACTGTAGCTATTGAGTTTTTTCTTTTTACTCGCTTTATCAAAATCATAGTCAACCACGGGTAAGTTAATCGGACATACCCGTACGCAGACTTCGCAAGCGATACATTTGTCAAATTCAAAGTGAATCCGTCCCCGAAAACGTTCGGATGGAATCAGCTTTTCATAAGGATACTGGACTGTTACCGGACGACGCTGCATGTGGTCGAAAGTGACAGCCATACCTTGACCGATATATTTAGCTGCTTTGGCAGTCTCTTTGCCGTAGTCTACTACTTGTTTGAGGAATTTTAGCACGATAGGAATGGGGGTAGGGGGTGGGAGGGTGGGAGGGTGGTAGGGTGGTAGGGTGGTAGGGTGGTAGGGTGGGAGGGTGATACTAAGTATCTCGTCTACCCTCCTACCCTCCTACCCTCCCACCCCCTTTATCCACCAAACGCTGTTGGAAAAGCTAGCTTCAGGGCTGCGGTAATCAACAGATTGGCGAGGGCGACGGGGAGGAGAAATTTCCAGCCGAGGTTGAGGAGTTGGTCGATACGGACGCGGGGTACAGTCCAACGGGTGAGGATGGCGAGGAAGACGAGGAAGTAGGCTTTGAGAATGGTCATCCCAATGCCGAGGGATGCGGAAACCACCTGTACCCAGGAGGTTGCGGGGTCAACACCGATTAGATTGCTGACAAATTCGATCGGAATTGGACTCGACCAGCCACCTAGGTATAAAATCGCCACTAGCAATGCTGATAATACTAGGTTAACGTAAGAACCCACATAAAAGAGCGCGAATTTCATTCCAGAGTATTCGGTCTGATAGCCAGCGACCAGCTCTTCCTCAGCCTCTGGGAGGTCAAAGGGAAGACGTTCGCATTCGGCTAGAGCGGCAATCCAGAAGACGACGAAGCCGAATGGTTGTCGCCACACATTCCAGGAGAGGATACCATAGCCAGATTGTTGCTGGACGATATCGATCGTACTGAGACTATTAGACATCAAGACGATCGCCAGTACGGATAAAGCGAGGGGAATTTCATAACTAATCGACTGAGCGGCGGCGCGAAGTCCACCGATGAGCGAGTATTTATTATTCGATGCGTATCCAGACATCAACAATCCAATGGGGACGATACTGGATAAAGCAATCCACAAAAATACGCCCGTGTTGATATTGGTGATGACCAAATTCTGTCCGAAAGGGACAATCAGATAAGAGAGGAATACTGGCATCACTACCAATACAGGGCCAATGGTGAAGAGAAAAGGATCTGCTTTGGAGGGGAAGATATCTTCTTTGAAGACGAGCTTGAGTCCATCGGCGACTGGCTGTAATACTCCGAGAGGGCCAGCATACTCTGGGCCGATGCGTTGTTGGACGGCGGCGGATATTTTACGTTCCAACCAAACGTTGACGAGCACACCTACTGTCGCACCGATGAGCATTAGCAACATCGGAAACGGCATCCAGAGAACTTTTGCGAGATCTGCTGAGATGCCAAAGTCAATGAGGGATTGGATGAAAGTCCCTTGAAGGTCGATACCTGAATTCATGATTTCCCTTGCCTATTCACGACGTTTGGATTGGTTTTGGGCAACAGCGATCGAGCTAAACACTTTACTGCTTTTTCCTTTGCCTAGTATATCGCGGCAGGGGGATCGATCGCGCTTCGACCTCGATCGACTTGGGGCTGTTTGAAACCCACATTCCGCACTTCAAAATTACCAGCGGTTAAAACCGCCGCTAGTGTTGCAAAACCCGCCTACGCGGGTTGTAAATCTCAGTCCGCGAAGGCGGACTTCGTATCACTAGCAGCGGTTTTAACCGCTGAATTATCC